>CAZDER010000001.1:0-17247 GCA_964504505.1 uncultured Gammaproteobacteria bacterium
ATCTCTGTCTATCTGCATACCCCATGGATCTGCTCGTTGCAGAGAAGCCTTCAATTGACACACCCGCCCTTCAAGAGAAATGCGTTCGTTCTTGATGCGTTCCTCCACTATTTTGTGGAATAGAGGATGCATCAAGAATGTTTCTAGTGGTGTTTTCTGGGCAACATCAACATCTACAAAAACTGAATAATCAACATCGGCAAAAGCAGCTATGTCAGCGTTTAATTCTTTACCTTTGGCAAGAGATCCCCAGACAGACAGCGCGATCAAGCCTGGGTACATTTGTTCTAGCTCACAATAAACCGAGCGCATGGTTTCAATACGCGCTCGAGAAAACTGATCTGGTGAGATATCGAAACGTTTTCTTTCAGACGACTTATAAGGAACTTTGTTTATATCCTTCATAAGGGATACGGGATTATTAAGCATGTTTCCCCTTATACGCCTCCATCGCTCGCACGATCTCGGCTTTTGCCTCATCGACAGATCCGAAGCCATTGATCACGACTTTGTCGTACTTGGCTTTTTCGAGCTTCTTGATTTCTTTGAAGTGCAACAACAACTCTTCTTGAAAATGTTTGGGAAGATCGTCGATGGATTGAACTTCGGCGAAACGTGGGTCGAGTTTGTTGGTTGGCACGGCGATGATTTTGTTGTCGCCACCTTTTTCATCGGCGGTCTTTAACATGCCGATGGTGCGAGCTTTGACTACACAGCCAGGAAATGTTGGATAGGTGACGAGCAAGCACACGTCGATGGCGTCGCCGTCGTCGGAATGGGTTTGTGGAATGAAGCCATAATCGAATGGATAGAACATCTGGTGATGCAAGACGCGGTCGAGCTTAAAGTAGCCGCCCTCCTCATCGTACTCGTATTTGTTGGATGAACCCTTGGGAAGATCGACGATGACCAAAAACTCTTCGGCGGAACCGGCTGGGACTTCATGATAGAGATTGATACCTTGCATAGTGACAAGAGCTTAACAAAGCACCGACGCTCGGGCAAGATGGTGCCCTATGCCTGTGCCTTTGCGTCCCAAAGCCGTCAAAAAGTATCAAGGTCAATTATTACAGGTCTACCAATACGAACAGACACTTTATGATGGTTCGACTGCTGTCTTCGAAGTGGCCGTTAGACCAGATACTGCGAGCGTTTTGGCTTTTATTGACGCTGACACCATCCTCATAACTCGCCAAGAACAACCGCAAAAAGCCGAACCTTTTTGGGCACTGCCCGGCGGACGAGTAGACGAAAGGGAAACAGCCACGGCAGCCGCGGCGCGCGAACTTGTCGAGGAAACCGGGCTGGTAGCCGCGCAGCAAGAACACTGGCACACCAAATCATGGAATGGTCTCGTTGCCTATCAAGAACATGTATTTGTCGCCAAAGGACTCTCCCCTGCCCCGCAAGGAGCGCATCCCGATCCAGGCGAACGCATTCAAGTAGTGGATATGCCCTGGCGAGAACTCGTACAGTTATGCCTCAAACAACAACTGCGCGGATCAAGTTTAGTAAATCTTGTTTTAGCGATGGAATTTGATGCGGATACTAAAAAACATCTAAACACTTTCTTACACGCTTGATCTTGATTTTCGATTCACACTGACAGTGCTATCATACTCGCATTATGCGTCGTTCCTTAGCCGTTCTCATCTGGATTTTAATTGGAGCACTGGCGGCTGGCGTAGGTATGAGTTTGGCGTTGCAGCGTGCTAATCAAGATCGCACCAGCCTCGCACGCGCTCTGCAAAATGCCAATCAACGTATCCAAGCGTTAGAAATATCGCTGGGCGAAAATAGTGGAAAAAGTGCCGTGCTCACCGAAGAGCTTGATCGTGTTCAAACCGAGCTTGATCGCCTGCGTAACTGGCAAACGCGTCTACACAATGCTACGCCGCTCACTCCTCTGCGTCCAGCGCAAACCAAAGGCTGGAGCGAGTTTGCCTCGGTACCGCTTGGCGTCTCTATTCGTGTTCCGCCCGGTATGCAAGCCAATACTAGCGATGATGGCGTCTTTCTTAAAAAGTTCACCAATCAACACGGGCTTGCCATCGAGGAACAGTGGCTCGGACTTAGCCGTTACACGCCTATTCGCAAACAAGACATCTACACTCACAGCCAAATGCGTGAAGCCACCTCCGTCAACTATATACTTGGTTCTCGTTTATTTGAGGGCACAAAAGGCATGCTCGACGAGCCAGGACAAAGTCTGTTTCTTTTCTCTATTCAAGAAAACGCTACCAGTACCTACTTAGTGTGGGCTAAAACGGTCGAAGGCGTCAGTGAACGCACTATCTTAGACACGCTTGCCATGCTCTCGTTCAAGTAGGTACGTTACGAACTCACCTTACGCACCCCACCTCTATAGGCTAACGAAGATCGTCTTGGAGAAGCGGAAGATATCCACAATCCAAAATAAGCCTGTTGCCATATACGCTCCAGCCCAAAACGTCCTATTTCGCCAAACCCTAGGTAAAATATTTTTGGCTTAGCTTGGGCTAAACAAAAAATATTTAACCGTCGGCTTTGTCTGAAATATGCCATTTTGGATCAAGAAGCGTATATGGCAACAGGCTTATTGAGATCCTACGGGGTTTGACCAAGATGAGCAAGGAGACCCGACCTGATTGACGCAGACGCTAATTTTTCGTACTCTCCGTCTATTCTATGCCTACCATACAACGTACTGATTTACCCAAATCTGAAGTCAAACTAGAGTTTAACGTCGCCTACGCCGAAATTACTCCCTATTTAGAGGAGGCGGTGCGCGAAATGAGCACAGCGCGACCTTTACCGGGCTTTCGTCCTGGTAAAGCCAGCCTTGATGATGTCAAACGTGCTTACGGTGAGATGAAGCTCCTAGAAACAGCCTTGGAACGCATTATTCGTGCTTTTTATGCTAAAGCGATCTTGAGCGAGGCTCTGGACGTGGTCGGTTCGCCGGATATTCAAGTGGATAAGCTCGTTCCCGGACAAGCACTCGTCTTTACTCTAATAGCCCCGGTTGAACCCAAAGCTCTCCGCTTGCCTGATCTTAAACAGTGTGCCGTCAAACAAACTATCAAAGACATACGCGATCAAGATGTCGATCACGCACTAGAAGATATGCGCAAGTTGCGCCGCAATGAAGTCCGTGTGGCACGCGCCTCGACCATGGAAGATTTGGTGATGATTGACGTAGCCATGTCCAAGGATAACGTAGCCATCGAAGGCGGAACTGGGCGCGATTATCGCATTTACATGGCGGAGCCGCACTACATTCCTGGCTTCACCCAAGCTGTGGTCGGCATGCAAGAGGGCGACGAACGCAGCTTCAAACTCCCCTTTCCCCGTGAACACTACCAAAAACATCTAGCTGGCAAAGACGTGGATTTTACCGCCAAAGTCACGGGCGTGTTCGAGCTCCAGTTGCCCGTAGTTGATGATGCTTTTGCCCAGGGCGTTGGACTCAAAACTGCCCAAGAGTTACGCGACAAATTAAAAGGCAACCTTGAACTCGAAGAACAACGTCGCCGCGAAGAAGCTGGCGAAATTGAATTGCTCGAAAAACTCGTTAACGACGCTAAGTTTACCGAAGTGCCTCAAGTACTCGTAACCGATGAAACGCGACGTATGCTCGAAGAATTACAACATGGTGCCGAAGAACAAGGCATGAAATGGGAAGATTATCTGACTTCGATCAAAAAAACTAAAGACCAGCTCCGTTTAGACATGGCACCGCAAGCCATCCGTCGCGTCAAAACCGCCGTGCTCATCAAGGCCTTGGCTAAAGAACAAAAAGTGACCGTAAGCGAAGCGGAACTCGACCAGGAAACGGATGAAATCTTGACCCATGTACCCAGCAAAGACCAAGAAACCCGCACGCGTATCGTATCACCAGAATATCGTCAATACATCGCCATCCAACTCCGCAATCGCAAAACCCTCGCGTGGTTAAAGCAAGAGTGCGTGAAAACCTAAGCCACGTCGGTTGGTGTCAAGTCCGCATTTCAAAAATGATCTCGCCATTATCTTCTGGATCCTCATATGGCTAACCACCCAATCCTCGATTCCATCAACCCAATCCTCGAACGCGCACGCTTTGTAGCCATCGATGATACGGCACTCGGCTCGGTTGTAAGAAATCTCGATTCGCACGTACTCACGCAAAAAGATTCCACGATTGAGAATCTCCCATCCAACCTAGACGACGATGGTCGCGTTGGTTTTATTATTGTCCTCGACGCGCTTAACTTTTTCTTCTGGGGTGATCCCAAGTGGACGATCATGCGTGATGGTCAATCCCTCGGCGGCAGTCACGGTCTTGCCTGCGTGCTCAAGCGAGCGGTTGAGTCTTGTGTCTTGAAACTCAATCCCCAATTCCTAGAAGCACTTTCTCAAAAAATGCTCGCCAACATCCTCGTCGCCAACGCGGATATTCCATTTCTCGATGAGCGTCTTACAATCCTTCGCGATCTTGGTCGCGTCATGTGAGAGAAGGGGATCGCTCGCTGGCAATCAATCATCACTGACTCATACGACGCGCTTGACCTCGCGCAAACCCTCGTCAACACACTTCCAACCATCTTCAAAGATGAAGCGACGCACGAAGGCGGCGTCATCCGTTTCTGGAAACGCGCTCAACTCGCCGCAAGCCACTTATCGGTCTTTCGCCGACTCGAATGCGCTCGTCTCACCGCCCTCGCCGACTATAAAATCCCCTCCGTCCTCCGCAATCTCGGAATCCTTCGCTACGAGAGAAGCCTCGCCGATCGCATCGACCGAGGCATCGAGATCGAGGCTGGCGGTCAGGAAGAACTAGAAATTCGCGCCCACACAATCGCCGCGATAGATCAAGCAACAATAATACTTCAAACAAAAATCCCTTCCGCAACAGCCATCCAACTCAACGATGCCTTCTGGGTCATGAGTCGCAAAAAATCCCCCAACGACAAACCGCCCCACCGAACAAGAACGATTTGGTATTAGAAAGATCACATACGAAAAATTCAGCCCATATGCTGGATTTTCTTCTCCGTGTCAAGTCCGCATTTCAGCTCTCAACCTAGCGATATTTTGCGCTTTTAGCGCGTGTTTTTGAAAGTAGACTTGACACGGCATGCCAAAATGTGGAACGGGGTATGTATATGCCACGTGCCCTACGTCTCACGCCTTCTGACCATGTCTTTCACGTCGTCAACCGCGGCAATAATCGACAACTTCTCTTTGATTGTCCCTATGCGTACGAAGAATATTGGCGACTTTTGCTCAAATACAAAAGGCTGTTTCATATTCTCATTCATCACTATGTGCTCATGCCTAACCACGTCCATCTTGTGCTGCAACCAACCAAAAAAGCTAACGACGTCTCACAATTCATGCGTCGATTGACTCTTAGTCACACACGTCGCATCAATAATCGGCTCAAACGCTCGGGTCATCTTTGGCAAGGCAGATTCTTTTCTACACCAATCACACAAGATGCTTACTTGCTCGCTTGTGGCGCCTATGTAGAGCTGAATCCAGTTAAAGCTGGTTTAGTTGTGCATCCGCAGGAATATCCTTGGAGTAGCTTTGGCTTTTACGCAGGAATCGTAGCAGATGCGTTAGTTGACCAGCACGTCATCATGACTGCATTAGGCACTAATCCAGCCACAAGTCGACGCGAATATTTACGTCTTATTGATGAAAAAATGGCTATGTTGAGAGCTGAAATGCGGACTTGACACGGAGGCAGCTCGTCAGAGATCGGCTGTTGCTATAAAGTTGACCTTGTATGTACCTCGGTTGTCACGTCTCAATGGCTGGCGGTTTGCACCACGCACCACTGAATGCTGCCAAGTTAGGCTGTGAGGTGTTTCAGTTTTTTTCGCGTTCACCACAGGGTGGACCAGCACCCGAGATTACCTCAAACACACTTGGCTTGTTTGCCGCAAATTGTAAAACAGGCGGCTTCAAAGAATGGGTGGTGCACACACCGTATTACATCAACTTCGGCAGTGAGTCGGAGCGTATACGTCAAGCATCAAGCAAAATCGTGCGCGAAGAGTTGGAACGCGCGACCGTGCTTGATGCTAAGTATGTCATGTTTCATCCTGGCAGTGCGGGCAAAGGCGATCGAGCGCAGGCACTCTCATGGACGATCGACGGCATAAAAACCTTACTTGATGGATACGCGGGTAGGACGCAGTTACTACTTGAGATTTCCGCTGGTGCTGGCAACGTGATCGGTGCTAGTTTTGAAGAAGTGGCGGAGATTCTGAAGCGCGTGGATCAACCTGACTTAGGTGTCTGCTTCGATACGGCGCATGCCTTTGCGAGCGGCTATGATTTGCGGACGCAGTCGACCGTAGTTGCAACTTTTGACTTATTCGACCAGATCATTGGTCTCAAACGATTAAAAATGAGCCACTGCAATGATTCTAAAGTTGAACTCGGGGCGTGCAAAGATAGGCACGAACATCTGGGCGAGGGGTTCATCGGCAAAAAAGGTTTTGAGGCACTCGTACACCACCCCAAACTCCAACACCTCAATCTCTATCTTGAAACTGAACACGACAAAATACAGGCGGATCTAGCCTTACTTAAACACTTGCGTGGTTAAAACTTATGCTGCTCGCTGTCCACGTCATTCCCAATGCTTCACGCTCCGAACTTGTCGGCTGGCACGAAGGTGCGCTCAAGCTACGTTTAGCTGCCCCGCCCGTTGATGGCAAAGCCAACGAGGAGTTGTGCCGATTTTTAGGCAAGACGTTTGGAATTGCGCCGAGTCTTATCGATATGGAGCGTGGCCTTGCCAGTAAAAAGAAACACGTCCGCTTGCCCCTGGCAGAAACGGACGTAAAAGAGCAGGTAGCGCGACTTCTGTTGTGCTAAGACGTTTTAGGTTTCTTCTTCGGGCACAGGATCAAGCCCGCCCATAGTCCACGGATGGCAACGCAGTAAACGTCGGATAAATAATCTGCCACCGCGAAATACGCCGAAACGCTCAATCGCCGTATACGCATACATCGAACAAGTAGGATGAAACTTGCAACGTGGTTGCTTCGTCAAGTGCTGTAGCGGACCATGATCGAGAGACAATGTGCGTTGATAGAGCTTGATTAGAAGCAACACGCTTGTTCGAAAGATATCCGACTGTAAACGCGGCATATTGTGTTTTTAATTTTTGATTATTTCAACTTATCTTGATAAATCACCGAGGTTTTGCGCCGCGCCTTGAGATTTTTACGCGGTCGCGGTGGTTCTTTTAGAGCTTCGGGGATTTTTTCGAAGACGCGTTTTACCGCCGCCAGTAAATCGTTGAAACCTGCGTCCGTGGTTTCGGGACGCGCAATAAAGAGAAGATCCATCTTGTCTGGCCAAATTGCCTGCGACAAACGTAATGCCTCGCGTAAACGACGTTTGACGCAATTGCGGGCGACGGCGGTTTTGAAGATTTTGGCAGAGGTGACAAAACCCACTCGAGTAGGCGTTTGGCTGGGGCGAAAACGTAGCGTGAAAAACGGTCCAAAAACAACCCGCCCCCGTTGGGAAAGGAGGGCGAAATCGCGCATACGGCGCAGTCGTTGCGCCCTGTCTAGCATAGCTTAACGTGTGTTGACTCTAGCGGTCTTGATCGCAATCCGTTTGCGACCCTTGGCACGACGACGCGCTAAAACTTCGCGACCATCAGCGGTCCGCATCCGCGCACGAAAACCGTGCACTCTAGCGCGACGACGTTTTTTGGGTTGATAGGTTCGTTTGGTAGCCATAGGAATACGGGGAGTTTAGGTTTTTTTCTACTTTTTGGCAAGGGTGAGGGCTATATGTGGATAAACTCTTGGTTTTTCCACGGTTTATCCACATGTTTGACAAAGTTACGTCGTGTTGAAAACATCAACAATGTATGGACTTGCAAGCCTTGTGGCAATCGACGTTGGGAGAAATTGAGCTGACGCTTTCTAAAGCTAATTTCACTACTTGGTTTCGCAATACCTTCATCAGTTGTTATGAGGATGGTCGCATCATCATCGCCGTGCCTAACACTTTCACCAAAACCTGGCTGGAACGCAAATATCATGATGCGATCGCCAAAGCCTTACGTTCTGCTTGTCCTAGCACTATTCGCGAGGTGCGTTATCGAGTAGAGGTACGCAATACTACCATTTTACCCATGGAGCACTTAACGGACGCGTCGGCAACGACCGAGACGTTGCTGCATGAATCCACCAATATTACGTCGACCGATACCGAACGAAATCCGCCAGAGAATACGCGCGGACGAGAGTTAGGGCTCAATCCTCGTTATACGTTTCCGCAATTCGTGGTTGGTAAAAATAACGAGCTTGCCCACGCAGCCTGCATGGCCGTCTCCGCCAAGCCAGGCAACTCCTACAACCCCCTGTTCATGTACGGCGGTGCTGGCATGGGAAAAACCCATTTGCTTCAAGCTATCGGACACCATGTCTGTCAGGATTTTCCCGAAGCCAAGGTCTGCTACGTCACCTGCGAACGTTTTACCAACGAGTTTATCCAAGCCCTGCGCAGCGGTGTCGTCAATGATTTCAAAGATCGTTATCGTACCGTGGACTTGTTGCTTATCGACGACATCCAATTCTTGACCGGCAAAGAAGGCACCCAAGAAGAGTTTTTTCACACCTTCAACACCTTGCACCAAAACAGCAAGCAGATTGTGATTGCCTCTGATCGGCCGCCCAAAGACATCCAAACACTCGAGAGCCGCCTTCAATCACGCTTTGAGTGGGGCATGATGGTGGATATCACCAAACCAGATTTTGAAACACGCGTCGCCATTCTGCAGGCCAAAGCCCGCGAGAAAAACTATCCGCTTTCAACCGATATCCTACACACTGTCGCAGGAGCTATCCAATCCAATATCCGCGAATTAGAAGGTGCCTTAAACAAGATTATCGCCTATCATCAATTCAAAAACATCCAAGCCACCAGTGCCTCCATACAACCGTTGTTGCAAAGTTTTACACCCACCCTCACCAAACGCACTATTAGTCCGCGCATCTTAATTGATATGGTGGTGACGCATTACGATATTTCGATGGAACAAGTCCTCGGCAAAAGCCGCGAACAGCGCTTCACCCTACCTCGTCAAATCGCCATGTACCTGCTGCGCGAGGAAACCAAGTGTTCCTTCCCCACCATTGGCGATCATCTCGGCGGTCGCGATCACACCACTGCTATGCACGCTTGTGGCAAGATTGCACAGCTTATCCAAAACAATCCACAGGTCAAACAAGACATCACCTTAATCCGCGAGCGCTTGTACAACCCTGTGGGCTAAAACTAGACAACTTGTTAACAAGAGTAGGACAACCTTTGCCGCCTCACCCCCTACACTTAAGCCATCCACAGACGTAGCTTATTTGTTCCCACTTTCCCCACCTCGTTTGGGGATGGAAAAGACCCTCTTTTTAGCTCGCTAGTTACACTTCTCTTGCTCTTTCCACATTTCCACAGACCTTACTACTATCACTCCCCTTGATTTGGCTAAAAAACACTCATACTAAGAGATACCTAAAGTGGGGATATCTGGGACTTGAAGATAGTTCCCGTTTCGGTCAGGATGAGGAAGTTCACTAGTTTACCTAACTTATGCTTTTTGCTTGTACACAGGAAAACCTACTTCAAGGTCTGTCGCTCGTCAGCCATATTGCTGGCAAGAGTGCTAATCTGCCAATTTTGGCTAATGTGCTCATAAAGGTAGAAGATGGCAACTTAAAATTGAGTACGACTAATCTCGAGATGGCGGTATCGGCAATTGTACGCGGGCGAGTTGATCAAGCTGGAGAATACACCGTGCCGGCTAAACTACTCTACGACTACGTCACGTTGTTATCGGCTGGCAAGGTTGAGTTTGCTGTGACGGAAGACGGTTTACAGATCAGTGCTGATGATAAAACTACGACTATTAAGGGTATTTCTGCTTCCGAGTTCCCTTTGATACCTAAATTAGCGCGCGATGGTGCCTATCGTTTTCAAGCCGAGGTCTTGAAGCAAGCGATCGGGCAAGTGACGTTTGCCGTTTCGAGTTCAGAGTCGCGTCCAGAACTGTCGGGCGTGTCGTGTGTGTTTCATGGGGAAGACCGTGCCGAGACTTTGCTATTTGCTGCTACGGACTCGTATCGCCTGTCTGAAAGGGTGGTGGCGCTAGTGCCTGGGAGTAATATGAAGGTGGCTAAATGTATCGTGCCAGCTCGCGCCTTGGGCGAGATTGGGCGGATTTTATCGGCTTACAAGGATGATGTAGGCGTACCCGAAGTGGTGGAGTGGTCGATCACAGACAGCCAGCTTGTGCTCTCGTATGGCAATGTAGAGTTGATCTCGCGCTTGATCGAGGGTTCGTTTCCAGACTATCGTCCCTTGGTACCGCAACACTTCAAATCCACCTTTACTGTCAATCGTGGAGAACTGGCTAAGGCTATTCGGGCAGCCAGCCTGTTTGCGCGTCAAGGCGTGTACGATATTTTGTTCGAAATGATTATGCCTGGGACGTTGAGTATATCTTCTTCGGATTCAGGTACTGGAGCGCACACCACGGTGCTTAAAGGACAGCTTGAGGGAGAGGCTAATAAGGTGACGCTAAACTTCAAATATGTCGCCGACGGGCTTTCGGCTATGGGCACAGAGCAAGTCACGCTTAAAATGATTGATGCTTTTAGTCCAGTTGTGATCACGGGCGTGAAAGCCGAAGGTTTTCAATACATCGTGATGCCGATTCGGCAATAACGAGAGAGGGTCTAATCCTCGTCGAAAAATTTAGTCCGTCACAGTGATGGGAATAGAGGCGGTGTCAGGAGGGGTGGCTTCGTCTTGAGGTAAACCAACTACATGCAGTTGGTAAGTGCCAGCTGGTGGACCCAAGGGCAGGCGCAAGGTCACTTCGCTCGCGGTGGGTAAGGTTTCGTTGCCAGCGAGGCGTAGAATGCCGTCAGTGCCAACGAAGTTAACATCAAGACGACGGTATTTAGTCGGTTCGCTTAAATTGAGGGTGATTGTTTTGGGGAAGGTTTGGCGTGACCATGTTTCATGGCTGCTGGGACTGGTGATTAGGAAGGTGGCGTTGGTATCAATGGGCGCGGTCAGTTGCACGCTGACAGTAGTTTGACCTACGTTGCCGACATCGTCGGTGGCGGATAAGGTTAAATCATACGTGCCAGGTTCTAGATTGCCGGGGATGTGGGCAGCGATCGTCCATGGAGCGAGACTGGATGATCCGATGAGAACTCGTCCAAGACGTGCTTCACTCCGCACGATAGAACGAGAGCTTTGAACGCTGGGCGTGATAACGAGAGTACGGGTGAGAATGGGTTGGTTGGCGACGAGGCCTTGCAGAGTTATTTGGGGACGATTACCGGCTACATGTACGTCGTCGTAGTCCGTGGGTATGGTGGAGCTTGCGTTCCAGCCGCTACGCTGTACCCATGCTTGCACCGCCGATTCCCATGCAACGTATTGAGGATCGCCGACAGGATTAGTGGGAGCAGGACCGGCTGGGTCATCTTTATCAAGGTAGTATAAAATCGAGTGTGCTTCGGGATAGGTACGCTCTTCGATAAACTCTGGCGGAGTGAGATCGGTGGCGCGTTTACCGCTGATTTTATCAATCTTAATCGTGGTTGTAGTAGTTTGACCGAGTAGGGTGAGTCTGTCGGTCGAGGGTGTATCTGGCGGGATAAAGTGTTCAATTAGCAGTCCTTTGGTGGCGCGTTTCATGTAAGCCTGCCAAATGGGGGCGGCCACGGTGGAACTATCGGCACCACGTTTCATCTCTTGATTATTATTATTGCCGACCCAGACCACGGCTACTAGATTTGGGGTGTAGCCAATCGTCCAAGCGTCGTGAAAATTATTGGTTGTGCCAGTTTTAGCGGCAACAGGACGATCGGGGAGGGTGAGACTGTTGTGTGCACCAAAAATAAAAGTGCGCGCCTCGTTATCGGAGAGAATGTTGGAAATCAAGCGCGCAATTTGTGGTTCCATCACCTGTGTGCCAGCTGGTTTTTGCCAGTCTTCGAGAGTTTTTCCAGTTGAGTCTTCAATGCGTAGGATCACGCTGGTTGGATAGAGCGTGCCTTCAGTCGCGAAGGCTGCGTAGGCGGCCGCGTGCTCGATTGGTTTGACTTCGGCACCGCCAAGGACGAGCGAAAGACCGAAGCGTGAGCGAGGTTTTAGCGTGGAGTAGCCGAGCGACTCGGCAAAATCCAAGGCGCGCGAGACACCGACGAGGTACAGAGTTTTAACAGCAGGAATGTTGAGCGAGCCTTGCAACGCTTGGCGCATAGAGACGGGACCGTATTCTTTTAGGTTGTAGTTTTTAGGTTCGTAGGTGCCAATTTCAGTTTTGAAGGAGGTTAATACATCCCAAAGTATGGTTTGAGGTAAAAATCCTTTGATAAAAGCGGCTGCATACACAATCGGCTTGAAACTGGAGCCTGGTTGGCGCGGGTTGATCGTCACGTTGAATTGACCATCAATGTCAGGGCTAAAGAAATCTTTAGAGCCGACCATGGCAAGGATTTGCCCAGTTTTTGGATCGAGGGATACCAGCGCAGCGTTGGAAAAACGATATTGCTTACCGCGCGCCTCCACGCCTTTTTTGATTTCTGCTTCCGCTATGACTTGCTTATCGAGGTCGAGCGTAGTCGTAACTTTAAGACCGCCTTGTTCGACTTGCCGAATGCCGTATTTCTCGATGAGTTGCGAGCGCACATACATCACAAAATGAGGCGCAGTGATGCCGCCGATTTTTTTTGGGATGATTTTGGGCAGCGTCTCGACTTGTTTGGCGGCTTCGGCCTCATCTTTAGTAATGTAGCCTTGTTCGACCATGAGATCGAGAATGAGGTGCTGGCGCAACACGAGGCGCGGTCGATTATCGCCGCTTGAACCAGTGCCATAGGGCGAGTAGAAGTCAGGACGTTGTGGAATGGCGGCGAGGAGGGCGGCCTCGTCAAGTGTCAAATCTTGTACGTTTTTATTGAAGTAAGTGTGCGCCGCGCTTTCTACGCCGTAGGTGGTAGAGCCATATGGAATCTCGTTCAGATACATCTGCAAAATTTGATCTTTGGAGTAGGTGCGTTCGATTTGGAGTGAGAGCACAAATTCCTTGAGTTTGCGTAAAAAGGAGCGTTCGTTGGTAAGGATGGCGTTTTTGACCAGTTGCTGCGTGAGGGTGGAGGTACCCGAGATACGCTGACCTTTGAGAGTGTTGACGAGTACTGCCCGCACCAAACCGCGCCAATAAATGCCGTGATGTTCGTAAAAACCACGATCTTCGATAGCGATAGTGGCCTTCTGTACAAGGAAGGGAATGTGATTAAGGCTGACGAGGGTGCGTTTTTCGTCGCCGTGGATCTCATAGAGTAGATGGGCACCGGTGCGGTCGTAGATTTTAGTGGATTGAGGCACGCTGCGCGTGGTCAGGCTGTTAGGATCAGGCAGATCACGGCTTACCCATGCGACGAGGGCGGTAAAACCGAGCAAGCCAAACGCACCGACAAGCCCAATGATGAGCAGTCCAGTGCGGCATAATTTGGTGCGTAAAAGATCAGAGAAGATCATAGGATTTTTGGCTTTGTTGAGCCATTATTTACAGGTTTACCCTTGACAAAACGACCAAAATAGGATAGACTATTTACTTATGTCTATTTTCTCTCTGCGTACACGTGGGGTCTTGCTGGCATTCTTACTTGTTCCAGCCGTTGCGTCCAGTGCTGTCTCGGCGCAGACCACGTCTTTTATGTTGGTCGCGGATAGCGCGTATACCTCAACCAGCCCAGTTGTGAGTAGAGCTTGGACTGACGCTGTGTTGGTACCAGCAACCGACGCTGCTTTGGGATCAGAAGTTGAGGCGGCACAGGTGGTCTTGCCGCCACCGACGCTCAAAACCCAATATGTTGACATTACCGCCTACACTTCGGCCGTCGAAGAGTGTGATAGTGATCCTTTGATCGCGGCGGATGGCTCAATCGTGTTTGACGGCATGGCAGCAGCTAACTTTTTGCCTTTTGGCACGAAGTTTCGCCTACCTGATTATTTTGGTGATAAAATCTTTGAAGTCCGCGATCGTATGAATACTCGCTATACCTATCGCATCGATCTGTGGATGAGCAACAAAAAAGCCGCTAAGGAGTGGGGAATAAAACACAAAACTAAGGTAGAAATCATCGAAATGGGCACCAATGCCCACAAATGGAACGATCCAGCCATGAAAGAAGCCCGCCGCCAGTTGGCGTTACAGGATTAAATAGCAAGAGGAGTTGTTCTTCCATTCGCGTTCATTCTTTGCTAGCATCACGTGTGTTGGCGTGGTGGCCAAGTGGTAAGGCGAGGGTCTGCAAAACCCTCATTCGTGGGTTCGATTCCCACCCACGCCTCCATAAAAAACAGTGCGCATCATAAGTCGATGCTCACTGTTTTTTTGGTGCGGCTGAAAAAGCGTATTACGAAAAGTTTGAAAGATCAGTGGATTAGAACGGGCAAAAAAGCCTACTCTTCCCTGAAACAGCAAAACTCCAACCGCAGGCGAAGAGGAGTTGCCTTGAGGATGGGGGGAGTTCAGCGGAGGGGGACGGTGGTGGTGGGGTGGGGGGCGCAGTGCACATGGAGGCCACTGTCAGAAAGCCGATGAAAAGAGCGGCGGAGTTGAGTGTGGCCAGCGATCCGGGAAGCGCTGGACGGTCAATCCCAGCTGTCTCATCTCATCCATCACGGCGAGGGACACTGCGTTGCAGATTCCGGAGTCGAGCGCGCCTCGGGTCGCGTCGAAGAGCTAGTCCGCCCCCCGCGAGGGGCGATTGTAGCCGAACTCGCGCGAGGCCGCGTTGTGGAAGCGTGCCAGGGCATCCTCCGCGTTCTCACCGGGGAGACACCCCGGCGATGTGCAGGCCGTCGCGAGCTGCCGCGTTACGGGAGCGCAGGCGGCGGTGATGATAGCGAGGAGGAGGGTTGTGTGCATGTCTTTCCTGTTTTTCATGATTGTTTTTTCTATCGAGTTGACGGGAAAGGGCATTCGTCCTGCCGTCCATCATCTCCCACAATTGACCAAGAAACTTGATCAAGCATGGGAGAATATGGACAAAGACGAATGAGTAACTTACATGAAATAAGGGGTTCTGTCAATCCAGTTGCCGCATGGCAACAGGAAGTTAGAATGCCCTCTTTTTCTAAGCCATTTATAGCCACATTTTACCATGGTTGATGCGAAAAAATCAGGTGGGGGAAGTGTAGAGTTTTTGCAACGGTCTTCGTTTTATGTAATTGACAGGGTATATGGTTTACTATATACTATATACCACATATGAAGACACAAACACGAGATAGCATTTTGACGTTTGTTACGGCGCGAGAACGTGTGTCAGCCAAGCTAATCATCGCTCATGTCGGACTCACTCCCGCGGCGGTGTTTAGGCAGTTGGCTAAACTCATCACATTGGGATTGCTTAAAAAGCAGGGAGTTCCCCCAAAAGTCTTTTATTCTTTGAAGCGAAGCGTGGTTGTGCCGTTAGATTATGTTTTCGCGCATCACATCAAACAGGCACTGACGCGTCAGTTTTTGAAGATTGGTACAGACGGTACCTTGCAACAAGGCGTTCAGGCATTTGTGCGGTGGTGTGTGGCGCGTGGGCTAGAGCCGGTACGGGCGGCAACTGACTATGTGGCGGTGATGGAAAAGTATGCTGCCTATAAAAGAGACGGCTTGATTGATGGAACAGCTAAGTTGCGACGGACATTTCCGACAACTTATCTTGATCGTCTCTTGTATCTCGACTTTTACAGTGTCGAACGTTTTGGAAAAACAAAACTTGGAGAGCTTATTTTGTACGCCAAACAAAGCCAGAATACGCGACTAATTCGCGAGATATTGCAGGAGGTTCGTCCATCCATCCTACGCCTCATTCAGGCACAGCAGATCGATGCGGTGGGATTTATTCCACCGACGGTGAGAAGAGAGGTGCAGTTTATGAAAGAATTAGAGATCGGACTTAACCTGCCTGTTCGTCTGATTAAAATCATCAAAATAAAGACCCAGATCGCTGTTCCTCAAAAAACCCTCACAAAACTGGCAGATCGTATAGAAAACGCGCATGAAACTTTAGTAGTGGAAGATGAGGGAAGCTACCAAAATGTCCTCCTTATAGATGATGCCGTTGGATCAGGGGCAACAATCCAAGAAGTCGCTGCGCAAGTTCGTCAAAAAAACCTGTGTCGAGGTGCGCTGATTGGCCTTAGTCTGGTGGGGAGCTACAGCGGTTTTGAGGTTATTCATGAAGTGTAACAGACAGCAAGGCTTCCATTTGTTGTTTTGAGCCTAGTGTTTCATACTGCACTTGTATGACGCTTGAAAAAAAACGCCTGTTTATTTTAGATGCCAATGCTTTGATGCATCGGGCTTGGCATGCCTTGCCGCCGCTCGCTAATCCCCAAGGTCAGATTGTCAACGCTGTGTATGGCACAATGATGGTGATGATGAAACTGCTGGAAAACGAACAACCGCAAGCTTGTGTCGCGTGTTGGGATACGGAGGCGGTTACCTTTCGACACGAGGCATACGCTAAGTACAAGGCACAGCGCAAGGAGCAGCCAGACGAGTTATATGCCCAGATTCCGTTGATTCAGGCGGGATTAGCGACGCTTGGCGTGGATTCGCTCGAATTAGATGGTTACGAAGCAGATGATTTGATCGGTACGATCGCTACGCGGGCGCATGGTGAGGGATGGGAAGTGGTGATCGTGACGAGCGATCGGGATGCGCTGCAATTAGTACAGCCGGGTATTTCGGTCATGGCTTTCAAGAAGGGCGTGACGGAAACGATCATATATGACGAGGCGGAAGTAAAACGACAATATGGGCTGACGCCAGCGCAATTTTTGGAATATAAGCTCATGCGCGGCGATCCATCGGATAATATCCCTGGGATTAAGGGCATCGGTGAGAAAGGCGCGACGGAGTTGCTACAACGTTTTGGCACACTTGAGCAGATTATGGCGGCCGCGCACGATGATACGAGTGAGCTTGGTAAGTCAACGCGTGAAAAACTGCTGGCGGCAGAACTAGAACTACCTGCCATACGGGCTTTGGTGACTATCATTCGAGACGTGCCGATTGCTTGGACGATCCATCTACTGGTGATACGCGATGAAGATAGTCTACACACGTTTTTGCGCGAGATGGGGTTTAAGACGATGTTGGGGAAAATCAAAACTCAAAAATCAAAAATCAAAAATGAGGTAGACCATGATTATGAAGAT
>CAZDER010000002.1:0-1483 GCA_964504505.1 uncultured Gammaproteobacteria bacterium
AATACTTATCCACAGGATCCAGAGAATGTGTCCGAAAAATGGGGTACTTGCCACTCACAAGTGATTGCACGTGGCGTTTTGCAAGAGCTCTTGCACTCACGGATGATCGTCGTGACTGCTGAGCGATCGTGAGCTGCTCGACGAATGTTCTTTGAAGGTTCGTCGCTCATCGTTTCAGAGACTTCGGTCCGCGCTTCTTTGCTCGTACTCTCCATGTCGTGTGACAGGAAACGCACTGTCTGCGACGACCTCCAAACCGGATCGATTTAACATGTTTGCAGGCCTCGTTCGTGGTGTCATGTTTCATACACCGCGAACGTAGCTTGCAAACGTTCACTTCACCTAATGAACACGCTGTGTTTCTTGGTTAGTCACCAACCGAAATGCGGCGTATATGCCAAATATGATATACCAGCCACGTCTTGGTGGTTTGAGCCGGTTTGGGCACAACCGACGTTGAAGCGCTTTCATCGATCTTAGGCTCATGAAATGGATCGACTTATATGTGTGGAATAGCTGGTTATACCGGTCAAGGAACTCGCCTTCAGCTTGAGAAGGCCGCTCAAGCTATCGTTCGACGTGGTCCAGATGATGTGGGTTTTTATGAAGCTGAAGGCGTTGGTTTTGCTTTTCGGCGCTTGAGTATTATCGATGTTGAAGGCGGTCATCAACCGCTCGCAAACGAAGATGAAACCATCTGGGTCATGTTGAATGGAGAAATATACAATCACCTCTCTCTGCGTGAAGAGCTTACTCGGCTTGGACATCGCTTCGCGACGTATTCGGACACGGAAGTCATCGTTCATGGCTATGAAGTCTGGGGCGAGCAAGTCTTCACGAAATTAGAAGGCATGTTTGCGATCGCTATCTGGGATGTGTCGTGTCGTCGTTTAGTCTTGGCTCGCGATCGCATGGGAAAAAAGCCACTCTATTACACATCTTGCCGAGAATCTACTTGGTTTGCTTCTGAACCGAAGGCTCTCCTTGCGGCTGGAGTGGTCTCGCGCGAGATCAACCTTCAAGCCCTTGGGCTCTATTTTCGAACCGATACTGTGCCGACACCCGCAAGTATTTGGCAAGGAGTCTATAAATTGCCACCAGCGACGTATCTGGTGGCGCAGGAGGGGAGTATCGGTCAGCCCGTTCCTTTTTGGCGGTTGTCTGCTCCTCTTCGTCGTGACTGCTCACCTACCGAGGCAGTCGATCTTTTACGCACTACCATTGATCAAGCTGTGGCAGATCGGTTGATTGCGGATGTGCCGCTCGGGCTTTTCTTGTCTGGAGGGATGGATTCGGCTGTAGTAGCTGCTTCTGCTGCCAGGCAAGCTGGGCGTAAAATAAGTGCTTTTACGATTGGGTTCGATGATCCATCGCATGACGAAACGCAGGCAGCTCGAGCGGTGGCGCACGCGTTGTCTCTCGATCATCATGTGATGATGCTGTCCGAAAAGGACGCGCTCGGTATGCTTGATGAGGCTGTCGA
>CAZDER010000002.1:1583-14901 GCA_964504505.1 uncultured Gammaproteobacteria bacterium
ATGTGATGATGCTGTCCGAAAAGGACGCGCTCGGTATGCTTGATGAGGCTGTCGAGTGTCTTGATGAGCCTCTCGCCGATCCCGCCATCATCCCGCAACTACTGCTTGCACGTTTTGCAAAGCAACGAGTGACGGTGGCTCTCGCTGGCGATGGTGGCGATGAACTGTTGTATGGATACCAACATGTGCCGCTTCACGCGCTGGCGATGAAGTATCCTAGGTCATGGAGAGGGCTTGGTGTTTTGGCACCGTTTCTGCGAGCGATTCCAGCTAGTCATGGCTATTTTAGCCCAGGTTTCAAGACGCAACGTCTCGCAAGGGGGTTGGGAGAGTCTGATGTGTGGGCTCGAGACTTGGCATGGCGCGGAGCTTGTAGCGCTTCCGAGATGGGTGAGCTATTCGTCCACGATGTTCGTCAACAGATAGATATACAGCAAGCGGAAACGATGATGAGAGCACTCGGTCAAGAGGTCGCGCCATGGGCTACTCCGTGGCAAGAGTGGTCATGGGGCTATCTGCGTAGTTTTTTGATGGATGAGGTGATGGTCAAGGTCGATCGAGCCACGATGTGGTTTGGTGTGGAAGGGAGATCGCCGCTTTTAGATAGTCGAGTGGTGGAAGTAGCGTTTTCCATTCCAGATCGATATAAGTTGGGTGAGTGGAAAGGCAAACGTCTGTTTCGTGAGATCCTTAAAGGGGTGATTCAAGAAGAAGTGTTGGATAGACCTAAACATGGATTTGGAGTGCCTGTTGCAGATTGGTTACGTGGATCGCTGCGAGACAGATTGGAAAGCTTCGCGGAACTATCTTTTCTAGCAAAACAGGGCTTATTTGAAGGCAAAACCATCGCTCGTTGGATTAGGGAGCATGAAAAGGGCAGGCAAGATCGAAGGAAAGAGCTGTGGGCTTTCCTCATGTTCCAATTGTGGTATGCTCGTTGGAAAATACGATAAATAGAATTCCCTATCTTAATTATGAAACGCACGCTACTAGCACTTTTAGAATGTCCTCGTTGTCATGGAGGGTACGCACTTGCGGTTGAATCGGAGGAGGGAAGAGAGGTGATGAAAGGGCGATTGACGTGTACGTGTGGTCACTTCCCGATCTCCCGCGGAGTTCCAAGGCTGCTATCGCAGGCGGTTGATGCGAAAAATTGGAAGACGGCAGCGCGTTTTGGTGAGGAATGGAAACAGTTTTCAATGATCACGGACGAGTACGAAAAACAATTTCTAAGCTGGATCGAGCCTGTTAAGAAAGAAGACTTTGTCGGAAAAGTCGTATTGGACGTAGGATGTGGAAAAGGCAGACACATGCTTCAAGCCACACGCTTCGGTGCGACGCAGGTGGTCGGTATTGACCTTTCGGATACTGTCGACGTGGCGTTTGATAACGTTGGTCGCATGGAGGGCGTGCACATCATTCAGGCGGACATATACAATCTACCTCTTAAACCTGTATTTGATTACGCGTATTCGATTGGTGTTCTCCACCACACACCCGATCCGGCCATATCTTTTCAGCGCATGGTCGATAAGGTAAAGCCTGGTGGAACGGTCTCTGCCTGGGTCTATGGACGCGAGGGTAATGGATGGATTATTTATCTACTGAATCCAGTTCGGCGTATCACCTCATGGCTGCCTCTATCAATCACGAAAGCAGTTGCTTTCTTTCTGGCGGTTATTTTACAGACGGCTCTTCGTCTCATCTATCTCCCTGTTGAACGAAGCGCCGGCCTTCACTGGCTCAAACCCTATCTGCCTTACAGCGCCTATCTCTGCTCAATAGCCGGGTATAGCTTTCGCGAAAATTTCTCGATCGTATTCGATCATCTATTGCCAGAGATAGCCTTCTACATTCGGCGATCAGAATTTCGTCGATGGTTTGATGTAGCGCGTCTTCAGGAGGTGACCATTTCTTCTAGATTTGCGAATAGCTGGCGTGGGTTCGGTCGAAAAAGTGCTCGGGAAGAGACGGAAATTCCATCTATGCAGAATGGATATGTGCTATCGCCAGCGCTCCTCGAAAAAAGAGTATTGAACCTTGGGTGTGGGAATTACCCTATGGAAGGAGCCTTAAACGTTGATATTCGCCCAGAAACAGGATGCGACGTGCTGATGGATTTAAACAAGCCCGAAGAAATCCAACGACTTCCGCACGGACACTATGATCGGATTAGCTTGTTTCATGTTCTTGAGCATCTGGATGACGCCTTTAAAACAGTTCACGCATGCACCGAGCTGCTGAAGCCGGGTGGAATCCTACATGTTCGCGTACCCCATGCTTCTCGGGGGTTTACGCACTCGGAACACAAGCACGGATTCGATGTAGGCTTCCCGCATTATTTTAATCCAGCCCTTCCCACGTTCTATTACGGAACGGTGCTCGAACTTGTTTCGATGCGTTTAGATTGGGCTATTCGTTTCGATATATATCGTCAGATCATACCTTTATGGCAGGTATACATTCTTTGGTTTTTGAATGCGATCTTGACCCCTCTGGCCAACATTTCGTGCGGGCTTTGTTCTCGGTTGTGGTGCTACTGGGTGGGGGGATTCGAGCAAATCGAATATATGTTTCGTAAGCCAGCTTTGTCGGAGCCTATTCGGTGGAGAGATAGCTAAAGATCCTCCGCCTTTCTCAAACTATGTCATCTATCGCCTTGGTTAGTATAGTGATTCCCGTTTACAACGAGGAGGGTAGCCTGCCGACCCTGCTGGAGGAGTTGGGAGCCGTAGCTGTTTCTTGTTCGAATATCGTCTGGGAGTATATTTTTGTTGATGACGGTTCACAGGACGCCAGCCTCGCTATTCTTGAGGTGGCCGCCTCTCATGATCTGCGCATAAAAGTCGTATCTTTTTCGCGTAACTTTGGACAAACAGCGGCTCTGTCATGCGGAATCCGTCTCGCGAGCGGCGAAGTCATTGTTCCGTTAGACGCTGACTTGCAGAACGATCCAGCCGACATTCCACGGTTCTTAGCGAGGCTTGAAGAAGGGTATGATTGTGTGTCGGGATGGCGAAAAGTACGCCAAGACGGATTCTGGTTGCGTCGGCTGCCTTCTTGGCTTGCAAATAAGCTCATCTCTTGGGCTACGGGCGTATCGCTACACGATTATGGGTGTAGTCTAAAGGCATACAAGCGTTCCTATATTCAGGATGTGGGCCTATACGGGGAGATGCACCGTTTTATTCCGGCTTATATTGCTTGGGTGGGAGGGCGAGTCGACGAGATCGTGACGTATCATCGTGCTCGTAGGTATGGAGTATCAAAATACGGGCTCTCACGCGTGCCGAAAGTCATGTTGGATCTTCTCGTTGTAAAATTTTTAACGAAGTACTTCAATAAGCCCATGCATTTCTTTGGAGGAGTGGGAGCCCTATCGCTCCTGTGCGGATTGATAACGGGTACATGGGCTGTTATATTAAAACTCACACAGCACACGTCCTTCATCGCGACACCGTTGCCGCTCGTGAGCATCCTATTCGCAATTGTAGCCGTTCAGTTGGTGATGTCAGGGCTGTTGGCAGAGGTGCTGATGCGCACTTACTACGAATCTGATCAGACACGGCCATACACGGTTCGCGTCACGATAAATATTCGTCAACCTCTATGATGTTAGCCCCTGAAACGTCAGTTTGAGTATAGCTCGGTATATTGTTGGTGAGATTTTTTAGTCGTTCGGAGAATTTTGACTATCTTCCGCCCTACGTGCGGATAACTCTTATTCTGATTCGTATGGAAAAGCACAGCCATTTTGACATAGCCGAACTTCAGTCCACGAACTGGTGGTATACTGCTCGTCGCGAACTCATACAGCGCCTCATAAAACAACTTCCCCACTCTGTCCTTAAAATTTTCGTAACTACTCACCCCACTTTACACACTCACCATCGGACTCACAAGATGATGTGCTAAGATGGAGGAGATATGCATAGAGAAGAACTTCGCAAGATGGACAAGGAACAATTGATTGAAATCATCCTCGAGCTGTACGGCCAAATCCAAGCTCTTCGAAAAAACAGTGCAAACAGCTCCAAACCGCCTTCGTCGGATGTTGTCGCTCCAAAACGGAATCAATCGCTTCGGAAGTCATCCAGCCGCGAGAGTGACGGACAGATCGGACACACAGGGACGACGCGCACTCTGGTGGAACATCCGGACACGATCATCGCCTGTCGTCCAGATGCATGTACATCCTGTCACACGTCTCTCGCGAATGTTGCCGGTCTTGTATGGGAAAAACGCCAAGTAGCCGATATTCCGCCCTTCGAGTTGCAAGTGAGCGAGTACCAGAGCGAATCCGTCGCCTGTCCGAAGTGCGGCACCCGTTCCATGGGAACATTCCCCGAACAGGTATCCGCTTCATTCCAGTTTGGCAACCACATACGCTCGCTCGTCGTCTACTTGAGCGTCGCTCATCATCTCCCGTTCCACCGTCTCACCATGATCCTGGATGATCTCCTTCATGTGCCTCTGTCAGAAGGGGCGGTGGATACGACGCTCTCCAGAGCTGAAACACTCGGCCGATCGCTCTACGAAAATATCCGTCTGCTCGTGAAGCAGGGAGCCTGGACAGGCAGCGATGAAACAGGCATCCGCGTGGAGAAAGACACCTGGTGGCAGTGGGTATGGCAGAATCTACACAACAGCTTCTACGCGATCGACCCCAGGCGAGGCTATGCAGTGGTCAAAGAGCAATTCGGTGAAACGTATGAGGGGACATTGGTGCATGATTGCTGGAGTGCGCAAAACAACACGCATGCATCGCATCATCAGCTCTGTCATGCGCATCTGCTCCGCGATCTCACCTTCTGCCTTGAAACGGACAAAAGCCTCTTCGCCTATTCTGCCAAAGAGCTCCCGTTCGACAAGTGGCAAAAAATGTGCCAAGGTATTGTGTTCCTCCTTAGTGCTGGTCTAAGGTTGAAACACGGTTCCAAACGGCTACCCAAGAAAGGAGCAATTAGCCAATGCTCATTGACAATCGCAGGATATCTATCGTTCTCATCGCAGTGCTCACGTTCTTGATGCTGGCGTCCCTCACGGGTTGTTGGGACGGTCTCGTGTGGATACGAGTAGTGGACGGTTCCACAGTTGACGTAGCTGATGGAGCCACTGGCGACCATTCGCACGATGTGCTCGTGGACACTGCTGAAGACAGTAGTCGAGACATCCTCGACGCGGCGAACGAGAGCGTTGACATCGCCATCGCTGATGCGATCGACGTGATCTCGCCCACGGATTCCTCCGATGGAGGGATGGACGCAGTCGTGGCCGACATCGTCGACAGCGGTGCGGATACGTTCGAGGCAACGGCTGAGGTCGCATCTATTGATGTGGCAGATACAAGCGACGTGCCTCCACCTCCTCCCGACGTACCGTCGGTAGATACCCCCCCTGATATTACTCCTGACGTTCCCTGTCCGAGCGGCCAGACCCGTTGCGGCAGCGCGTGCGTGAGCACCGCGACCGATCCCATCAACTGCGGGCGCTGCGGCGGCGTCTGCGCAGGCGGAGTCATTTGCGCAGGCGGAGTCTGTATTGACGGAATCAGCCTCGCGCCCCTCGGGTGGGGGAAATTGGTCGTCGAGGACCGCCCCGCATGGGTCGATACACGCACCGCCACGGTAGGCCACATCTTCGCGGAGATGTTCGTGACGGTAATGGCGCAGGGTGTGAGCGCTGTCTACATGATTCACCGTGGGTGGGTGCGTTTCGACATGAGCGGTGTTCCAGCCGGTGTCTCGGCCGTGAGTCTTCGAATCGGGAGGCCGAGGAACACACCACTCGACACGTCGGGTTTTTACCTGTCAGTGTTCCGCCCCAGCGGAGCGTCCGTGGTGGGGTCGGACTTCTATCTGCCCCACTGGGGGACGAACATCGGAAACGAGAGCGGGCCAGTCCTGGCCTCTGCCGATGAGTTCGTATCAATCTCTATCGATCCAGGAGCCGTGGAGACCCTTCGGCTCGGTGGAGGTTACATCGGCATCAGGTCGTTCTACGACCAAAACGACGTCACCCCGCCCAGGTCGAGCTCGGCACTTGGATGGCGTCTCGGCGATCCGCCGCCGGGCATGGGGCCGTCGTTCAGACTTCTGGTGTCCTATCGTCCGTAACACCAGACCCCGTACCGTATCTTCCCTCCTCTCCGTTCCCGAGCACGATGTTATGCGACAGCGCAACATCGTGCTCGGCACCCCTCTTTTTTCATTCTGGGGCGCTCCTTAGCTTTAGTGAATGACTTTTTAATGATTGTGGTCTAGTCTAAGTTCGCTATAATTTGATTAACCTTTCTTCCCAGAAAATCCCAGCTTAAATGTACCTTAGCAAAACGAAAGCCGGATTCGCCAAGAGTGTGACGAGCGATGGGAGACATGTTGGCTAACTCGAGTATTTTTTTAGCCAGATTGTGGCTTAGATCGTTCGCGTCAATAACGCAGCAGGGGCATCCTTGTGCAACTAGCTCAGGGATTGGACCAACGTCCGTGGCTATCACCGGGCGTCCAAGCAATAGATACTCACTCAGCTTAGATGGAAAAGCATATTCCGTGATGGGGCTTTTTGGACGGGGAATGACAAAAACATCTACGGAAGCCATGTATCTCAAGGCGTCTTCATGGTTCATGCTTTTAGACAAGTGAGTAACATCGTATAAGTCGTGTGTTTTTATCATGGATTGTACATAAGCAAAGTCATCGCTGATGACTAACTGGAGTTGAAAAGACAGGGCGTGAGTTTTTTTAAGGATACGCGCTGCCTCAAATAGATGGAGGAGACCCTGATAGAATCTCGCATTCCCCATATACCCAATCGTGAAAATATTCCCAGAAGACAGTGCAGGTTGTGCTATGTTAGTTGTGTCGACGCCTCCGTAGATCACTGTTGTGTGGTCTATCGTAGATGAATAGCGCGTTTTTAATTTGTAAGAAACAGTAAACACGTGATCATAAAAATATAAGAGAGCTCGTATTTTTTTATCGATGATATATTTGTACCAGCGAGCTATCCCCCCCATCTCTTCTACGAGAACGCTATGCAGATCCACCATGATACGTAGACGCGGAGAGAGGATTTTGAGTATGACAGGCAGAGTCATCCCGGTTTCGGTTGCTGTTAAAATTATTTGAATTTTTTGCAACCTTACGAATCGATACAAGAATAAAATTCGGTGTAATAATCCTCTCGTTAGATAAGGCACCCATACACCAATAAGATCATCGGGTGCGTCTATGCAGCAGACGCTTAAATCGTGCTCTTTTTTTATCTGTCGCAAAATGCTAACCATCCTGAGAGGGGTTCCTCGGTTAGCGTCGCGAAGTTGAGCACCAACCAAGAAGATCACTCGTTTTTTGGCAGGATGCTCAGTCGCATGTTGTTTTTGGCTTGCATGTTTGTGGTACATATGACTAAAATGGACGAGTTCAAGTTTCGATCAACATACCGCCCTATTCTATTTTTAGTCCAGTACATTTTTGATTTCTTTGGTACCGTCATATGGTTGAACTGAAAAATCCGTCGACGTCTTCACGTTCTTCTTACCAGCGCATGTGGGATGATTTTGCTGAAGATAGAGCATCGGCCTATATCGGTTATAAATTTACGCCGACATATCGCGTAGGTCTTACGAATTTCTTGAGGGAGGAAGCTATTTGTGAGGCGTTGAGCTTGAAAAAGGAGGATGTCATTGCAGACATAGGATGTGCTGCCGGTCGACAGCTTCTTGTCATGGCAAAAAACATTGATTCAGGAGTCGGCGTTGACATAGCCCAGCCTTTTATTGATACAGCGGAGAGTGAGGCACGAAATCGACAGATCACTAATGTAAAATTCTATCGTTCTGAAATTGAGAGATTGCCTCTTCTCGATGCTGCATTTGATAAAGTTATTTGTGCAGAAGTTTTAGAACACGTGTTTGATAAAGAGGTTGCTTTAAAAGAGCTGTTACGTATTTTAAAACCAGGAGGACTGCTTCTTATTACGGTTCCGAACATGAACGCGGATGCAACGTGGTGGGGAAGGCTTATGCGACGTATGGGCCGTAGATCTTTTTGTTCTATGGAACGCTTCTCTCGAGAAGAGCTGCTTAAACATGGCGATGCGCACGTGCGTGAGTTCACGGGGTCATCCTTAGCGACTTGGTTGACGGGATACGGTCTTACTTGTACACGTCCTCGTTCCGTTTCATTTTTGGATGGGCCCTGGATCGACCAGATACTGAAGATTCCTCTGCATGTGTATCCACTTCGTGCCGCTATCATTTTTCTTGAGCGCATGCTTTCAAAGACGACTATTCTGTGGGGGAGACATCTTGTCGTATTATTGAAAAAAAGCTAAGGCTTACTTCATCGTATGTTGCGTATACTTATTACAGGAAGCAGAGGGGTTATTGGTACTTGTCTGACTCGTTTGTTTCAGGCGGAGGGGCATTCTGTATTTGGAGTCGACTTGATGCACGCGGCGGGTGAGGTTGGTTGGGAACATGATATGTCGCATGGAGCATTCTCCTATGCGCGTTGTGATGTTTCCGACTTTAGGCAGCTTCAGCGCGTGTTTGAGAAAGCATGCCCCTTTGACTATGTGTATCATACTGCAGCTGAATTCGGTCGTTGGAACGGCGAGGATTATTATGAGCAAGTGTGGAGAACGAATGCGATTGGCACAAAAAACATTCTTCGCCTTCAGGCTCAGTATCGTTTTCGTCTCATCCACTTCTCATCGTCTGAGGTATATGGAGATTATCCAGATATCATGTCAGAAGACGTGATGGATCTAATTGAGATTAAGCAGATGAATGATTACGCTATTTCAAAGTGGGTGAATGAAATGCAGATTCGTAATGAAGCTGTTTTGCATGGGGTCGAGTGTGTTGTTGTACGTCTCTTTAATACGTATGGACCAGGTGAGTGGTACCATCCATATCGAAGTGTTAATTCTAAATTCTGTTATCACGCGCTGCACGGACTACCTATCGTTGTTTATAGGGGGCATTTTCGTACCTCCACCTACCTCGAAGATACTTGTCGTACCTTGGCGAACATCGTCAATCACTTTCTTCCGGGTGAAACATATAATATTGGAGGATCAGAATACCACGATATTGAAACTTTGGCGGACTATGTGTGGAAAATCACAGGAGCAGACCGCGCGCTCATCACGTACAAAGACAGCGAGATCCTAACCACGAAGAATAAGCGTGTAGATATCTCCAAGGCCGTTCGCGAACTTGATCATAAATTGAGCGTTGATCTTGAGACGGGTGTAAAAATGACGATTGAGTGGATGCGACAGTACTATCAGAAATAAAACAAAAAAGGTCACGAACCGTGGTACAGATTTACGCGCGCATTTCTAGTTCATTTTTAACGATGCTTATCAGCGGTTACGCGCGGATAGCCGAGCGGCATGGATAGAATTCTTGAAGCTATTTTGGTATAGATGGCACCAGCTCCTCCGTAAAACGGAATAAGAACAAAAGTTCCTACGACTTGGATGACGGTGTTAAAGCCATAAAAAACCCACAGGCGCTTCATCATGTTATGAGCTTGAAAGAAGTTCGCTCCTACAACAGATGCTAAACATATAAGGCTCATGGCATAGATCGACGTAAGAAAAGATTGGTCTTGGTATTGCGGAAATAAATAGCGTAGTACAACGGGTGCGCTTAATGCGTATGAACCTGTTATTAATATGCAGAGAGCGAATACAGCCCAGTAATGTTTTTGAGTATTTTGGAGAACTTGTTTGGGGTTTTTATAAGTAGAGAAACGTCGAAGCATCACGCTGCTAAAGGAGGTTAGTAGATCTTTCAGTTGATCTGGGATAAGAATAGCGATGTTAAACTTTGCCAGCGACGTGTATCCAAAGAAGTGCTGCACAAGAATTTGGTCTAATTGAAAAATGATCCCTTGGGCTATGTTGATCAGTGAAATGTGCGATACAAGGCGCATATGCTCGCGACTGTCGCCGCGATGTGATGTGTTTTTCACTTCGCGTATAGAGATCACGCCTTTGAGTAATATCTCTATGAGGAAGTAACCCGTGATCAGATAACTCAGTTTTTTTGTATAAATCAGTAACACGGTAAACAAAACGGCGTAGATGAGGTTAACAATCGTTGTGAGCTGGTACCCTTTTCTTATGCTTTGCTTGCCGATAAGGATGGGTTGGAAGACCCCGCAAATCGAGTATAGAGGGAAGAGAATGGCTAACAGACCCGCATGTATGGAGAGGGGCACGTCTTGACGGAAGAGTTTATATCCACTAAACAGAACTAGTAAGAAAGAGCCCAGAAATGACGTGAGAAACATTTTTTTTATCCCTGTTCGTACGATGGATGTGTCACCCTGAGCTATGCCCTTAATAATGCCAGTAGATATACCGCTTAAAGAAAACGAACCTGCAAGTCCAAAGAGCACTAGGAGATAGCGGAACTCCCCGAATGTTTGTATGGATAGAAGTCTGGTCATGAGAAACGTGGTAGACGCTCCACGGATGATGGTGCTTACATGCGCCAAGCTTGACCATTTTATTGTATGAAAATAAAATTGAAAATCAATTTGATAGTGCTCTTGAATTTTTTTGACTATACGTTGCTTAAGAGCTAAGGTCATCGTCATGATCATGACGTTTTCTTCTGTTTTTGGCAAATCAAATCAAGTACTTGTACTGTGTCTTGGTCTAACCTGGCACGTGCCATCTCCCTACAGACCTCGGTTATTTATTACAGGCGAATCCAACGAATCATAGTCCATGGCAATATTACCTTCCAATGTATGTTGAACCACTTTTTCAGAAACCAGTACAAAAACGTTAGGGATCACGTGGTTCAGCAGGGTTGCTATTCCCCAACGGAAAATCTTCGTATTTACCTCAAGTGGTTCCAGAATGCGCCGAGATACTTGTTTAGAGCTGTGGATAGAAAATACCATATATCCAAAAAAACGGTTTGTGATGTTGGCTGTGGGTATGGCATGAACATTATACAGTGTGCAGCGGGTTCTTATGGGATTGAATTAGATGAGTATAGTATAAATTTTGCTACTTCACTTGGTCTTCGAGTAGAAAAACGGAATGTTGATCAAGGAGATCTGACTGATCTGCCTAAGGTTGATGCCGTTTGGTGTTCGGCTTTGCTCGAGCATGTAGATGCACCGCATGTCGTCCTTAGGAAGCTCCATGGTTTATTAAACGAACAAGGCATTCTTTGCGTGTTTGTTCCAACCATTCCCCTGAGTACACTTTTTCGACACATACCCATCATCGGCAAGTACTTCGATGGATATTTACACGGGGATCACGTAAACGCCTTTACTCCCTCGACGCTTCGATTTATGTGCGAGAGGGCAGGTTTTAAAACCCTTGAGGTTTCTCCGTTTTATCCTGGTGTATTGAGTGTTTTTAATCGTATTTCTTTGATGGATGGAATCGTATATATCGGTTCAAAGATCACGGATTGGTCATACCCTCCCGGCGCGGGTCGTATTGCGGTCTCCAACTCAGTTGGATATACCAAAAAAGATTATTCGGTATCGATGTAGGATATTGAGGAGTGACGTTAAATCATTGAAATCAAGTATGAATTCGGACATATTCTTTCGTGAATCGGTCAAACAGGTCTTCACAAAAGGAGGCTGTATCCTGGATGTGGGTGCTGGCCTACGCATAGATTCCACTCGTGGCAACAGAACCGATCCAGCCCGAGACTGGATCAAACCTTTACTCGAAAAGGTCGAATATAAAGTCCTGGACCCAGTAGACACATATCATCCAGACATCGTAGGGGACATTATGCAAGCACCTCTTCCTGATGTCTCATGTGACTCCGTTATTTGTCTAGCGGTTCTGGAACACGTTCCGCGCGCGTGGGATGCCGTGGCAGAAATCTATCGCATCTTGAAGCCATGCGGTTTTCTCTTTGGGTACGTCCCATTCCTGTCTCCGTATCACGCTATGGAAGGGTACTATGGAGATTACGTCCGTTTCACCGATGACGGGATCCGTGCCCTGTGCTCGTCTTTTTCTAAGACGGATATCTGTCATGTTCGCGGTCCTGCGGAGACGATCCTTCACTTGCTCCCTGCTCGAGTAAAACTAGGTGTATGCGTTTCGTTAGCTCGTACCTTCGACCGTTTTTACCCAGGAAGCGGCAAACAAGCCTCGGGCTTTTTCTTTTTCTGCACGAAATAGTAAGATTACAACCTACTCAGGAAAGCTCAAAATACATGACGTGGTTAAATAATTTAGGACTTTCTCATTCTAGCAAAACACGGTAGCAGGATGCCTCCATTGTTCTGCCATGAATGTGAGTAAAGGTTCACGTTTTTGCATGTACATCGTCACGCCGCGTCTGATGGCAGCCTCCTTGAGACAAATCCACGCCAGGATGGATAGGCAGATATGATTGCGTTGGCTGCGCTCAAGACGGGTCTGACATTTTTCAATACCGGTCAGTTGTTTCAATTCTCGATGAAACTCCTCGATCTTCCACCGGATTGCGCTCTCTTTTCGAGCGTCATCCGAGGAGTATCGGGTCAGATCGTTTGTCACGATCAGTTCCGTTCGATCGGCGGAGATCGTAATACGGAAAAGTTTCAAGCGATAATCGACGGGGAATCCTTTGGCATGGATATTTTTTCCTTGCTTCAGATCCACATCCGTCCATGTGAGTTCGCAGACGGGCTTTGCCACGGATCGCTCCATTCCTTCATGAACCAACCGATTTGATTTGAGGGGGCAGTAGAACGTCTTTCTAAGACCTTTGTCGATATGGAGCATCATGTCCGTCGTGGCGTACCAACTGTCCATGAGAACCGTGCGAAAGGCGAGTTTCCTTGAATGGACGAGGTGATCCAGCATCTCTTTCACATGGTCGAGCTTGGTCTTTCCGTCCACATCCGGAGCAAATATGCGGAAGTCGAGTGCATAGGTGCGATCTCGGTCTGGGTTGTAGTACAAGCAGGTGACGACCCCGATACCTTTCACAATCCCGTGGACGTTTCCGCTGTATTGCGAACGAGCAAGCTCGATGTCGAAGCTGAAGCTCTTGTCGGCAACGGTATCATCGAAGATGACATATCCGTCCTCTGATGGTTCCAAAAATTGGCTGGTTTTCTCCCAGATCATGCGAGGAGCCATCTTCGCGTGTTTGAGATACCGGTACACACTGTTGTGGTCCAGACCTGAAACCATATCTGCGAAATACGTTCCCGTGTAATTTGCCTGCGTGTTGAGAAGGAACTGCCCATAACTCATGTCGGTGACTTTCATATCCCTCCATGATATCGTTTTGACGAAAATGAGAAAGTCCTATAATTATTAG
>CAZDER010000002.1:14911-15568 GCA_964504505.1 uncultured Gammaproteobacteria bacterium
ATATGCTCCTCATAGAACACGATGTAAATCAATTGTTACATCGCCTTAGCATCGCTATCCCAGAAGGAGCGTTCGCTTCTCTTGAGGAAGCGGAAACGGTCTTCTCCGCTCTAGATTGGTCCCATCCCCGTTATCTCAAAGCTCAAGTCCTTCAAGGTCGTCGTGGCAAATCTGGTCTCGTGCGTCGTGTGGTAAACATGGTTGAATTGCCAAGTGCTATCGCCGCCATGCGTGAGCTCCTTGGCTCCACGCCCTGTGCTGGTTTTATTTGCGACCCTGAAGTGAAGCACGTCGCTGAGTGGCTAGTCAGCTGCGATATCGAGCGTGAACAAGGTTGTCTGCGCGTCAATTACTCCTCTGATGGAGGAATGGGTGTGGCGGTTGCAACTTCAGCGCTCATCCGTAGCGAAGAAGATTGGAAATCGATCAATGCACCCGAGTCAGTCAAAAAAGTCATGCAAACGTTGCATGGAACGATGGCGACACATGACGCTCTAAGCATAGAAATCAATCCGCTTGCGATCTTAGCGGACGGTTCGTGTCTCGCACTTGATGCTAAAGTTGAGTTGGACGATGCGGCCTGGCCACGTCATGCCGAATGGGCCGAATTCGTCTCCCATCGTTTGCGCGGCGTAGGCAAAACCGAGCGTGAACAAG
>CAZDER010000003.1:0-14164 GCA_964504505.1 uncultured Gammaproteobacteria bacterium
TAGCCCGAGCCGCTGGCGACGATCGCCGGTGCAACCCCCGCCCCCGCCCAGCCGCAGAAGACAGCCCCACCCCCCGCCCCCAAGGCGCCCGCGCCGCCCGTCGCTGCCCCGCAGCCGACGGCGTCGCTCGCCGACCTCATGTCGAGGTTCGGCAAGAAGCGCTAATACCATGCGAAGTCTCCCTTGGCTTCGCTGAAAACTCAAAGGGAAAGGAGATCGACAGCTCCTTAAAAAACAATCTGTCTACACTCTATCTCAGGGGAAGGGTAAGATCGCACATCTTATCTTTCCCTCCTGACTAGCCCCGCTCTTCGCGAAGGGCGGAGCTTACAGGAAATCTTCTCGTGAGAAAATGTTTGATGGAAATGATCATCGATTATTTTCTCTCGAGAGAGAGCAGTGCCGGTGCTGAACACCGGAACCAAGCCGACGTAAAGGCATGAAGCCGATCGTCGGAGAAGGAGTTCGTCATGAACAGCTTGGGATGGAATGATACGGTCGAGAAGTCGTTGGTGCTCGTTTATCGCCGCAAGGGCGAACGTCGCGAGGAGGAGTTCTCTGGCACGGTGTACATCATCGGAGCAGGGGACAGCCTCGCGCACGTCACCCGCGAGGAGATCGGCGATCGGTTGGACCTGACGAAGGTCCCGGTCATCGGGATCGGCGGGAAGCGTAAGCACCAGCCCGCAATGGCCAAGGAGTTCCTGGCGTCGAACAAGGGATTTCAGGGGGCTTTCCTCCTCTACCCCGGAAGCGGCAACTGGGATCTCGGCGAAGGAATGATTTTTCTAACCTCTCGCGAAATCTTGGGCGGAAAGCACGTTGGCGGCGGACGGCCGGAAGTGCAGCTCACCAATCATCGGTGGCTGCGCGACGGCAAATACGTCGCCGACCGGGCGAGAATGCTCCACGGAAAGGTGCTCGATCTTGGGTGAGCTTCAGGCGGAGTGGGCCAAGGCCGAAGCGCTTCACGCGCTGCAGAACTCCGGCGAGGTGCTGACCAACTGGGGCGGTCATTTCAGAACCATGGGTGCCACTGGCAACTGTGATTACTGGGTGGTTCGTCCCGACGGTTCGCTGCGCGATCCCGACGAGACCTCGTACCGTAAGCGGTACACCTCGGAGGGTGAGAAGCGGTGGCGTCTGGTCGGCCCCGACGAGCTCGCGATCGTGTGGTCCAAGGCGTTCACCGCCGCGGAGCACGAGTTCACGGTTGCGAAATCTTCGACGGGTGGCCTCACCTCTGCCCAACTCGAGACCGTCAAGCGACTCGAATCCGAGATCGCCGAGCGCTTCCAAGGCGCTACGGGGATGTCGGGCAAGAGCTCGCCCGGAATCGGGAAGGGCTGGGGTCTGGCTCCCAAGCCGGCTCTGAAACCCGCAACGGCCGATGCCAAGCCAGCGAGCACCGACGAGGTGAAGACCTCGCTCGATGCTCTCAAGGACAGGTTCGGCAAGAAGCGCTAGCCCGCACGCAATACAGGAGATATGATGACTCCTGACTCAAACAATTTATCATAAAACACTCTAACAGGAGCGAGCGTCCAGACCACATATCTGACGCTCACCCTCCTACAACAGTCCACGGCAAGTATGCATTCGGAGAGGGAGAACTCATCAGACTCTCTCCGATGAACTACTCGCTTCGAATAAATGCAAACCGTGGGCTGCTGTGGGAGGAGATCAAACAAGCACCGATATTTTCGGTGCTTTTTTGATATTTGAGCTATTTTTCAATCTGAATCAGTTCCAGATCAGCTCTAGACCTGATCTTCATAATACGACAGAATCCGTTCGAGTACTCGAACGGATTCAGGAGAGGTGGGTTTTACTGGCGGTTGGCGGGGTTGCGTCAGGGCGCGAGGTTTTTGACCAGCCGCGAACGCAGATGCGGAGGCACCCTGTTCTTGGCGAAGGGAAGAAAAACTCCGAGATAGTTCCTTTCGCACATGTACATACCGTTTGGATCGCGTGGCAAGACAGCAATCGGGCGGTCGAGCAGTGTTGCCAGCAGTCGCATGTCGCCACGGCAATAGCGCAGGGCTTGTGTCGCACTTGATGCGGGGATCCCCCATGAGGAGGTGCTGATGTCGGTAGCGTTGTAACCTTTGTCGGTTAGCATTGCTACTAGCGCTTTTCCATTGCGCTCCTCGTAGTAGTCAGAAGCGTTCTGAAACACTTCTGCTTCATATTGGGAACCCAGCACCAAGCAGCACTTGCCACCGCAGATGATGGCGGCATTGGTGGGGATGCTTTCACCGTCTATGATATCTCTCAATTTTGGGGAACGCGGCATAGCGGTTCCTCCTTTCGTGCCTATTTTTTAGCATGAATAATGGGTTTTATCCAGTACTTAGCCCCCTTCCTCGAGAATGCGTGCGTAGCTTTTCCATCTCCATTTTGGCAACGTGCCTGCCTCTTCGGCAGCGCGAACGGCGCAGCTTGGTTCTGTCTCATGCCTGCAATCGGTAAAGCGGCAGTTTTGTGCTAGCAGGAGGATATCTGGGAAGCCTAAGGCAACGTCGTCTTCGTCGAGATGGCTAACGTCGAGCGTACGGATGCCGGGAGTATCAATCAAAAATGAGCCTGGTTCCCAGACGTGGATGTCTGATCGCGTTGTAGTGTGCTGCCCTTGTTGGGCGCGTTTACTTAACTCTTGCGTCTCGACGTTCGCGTGGGGGAGCAGCGCGTTGATAAGCGTTGATTTTCCTGCCCCGCTTTTTCCAAGTAAAATCGCCATCTTGCCGCGAATGGTATCACGCAGATCATCGAGCCCAAATCCTGTTTTTGGTGAGGTCTCGATGACAGTCAAGCCTTGTTGGTGATACAACTCGAGAGCTGGATGACGCTTTTTGGTCAGATCTATTTTGTTCAAACATACGATTGGTTCGATCACAGCCGAGTGGCATAAGATGATATAACGGTCAACGAGTTCTGGTTCAAAGTCTGGCTGTGTCGCTGTCGCTACGATGACGGCGGTGTCTACGTTGGCTGCCATCACGCGCCGCTCTGCACGGTGACGACTATCGCCATCGCCATGCATGCGCGCCAGCTCCGTCCGCCGCGGTTCGACCTTCATAATGCGAGCCGGTTCGCCTGCCGTATCTACTGTCACTCGATCACCAACCACCAGCCCATCCGTAAGTGACGCGGGTCCAATCGCGCTCACCATGTTTTGACCAATCAAAACTGCCACCACTCCGCCGTAGACGGAAGCAATCGTGCCTGCATAAATCATCTGTCCATCAAGCCACATAAACCTCTTGTCGTCTACCCAGATGTTGCGTACCGTAGCTAGCAGCAACATGAAAAAACCCGTGCGTATCCTAGCCATCGAAACTAGTTGCGACGAAACTGCCGTGGCGGTTTTGGAAATAAATCAAAAATCAAAAATCAAAAATCAAAAATTGCCGATTCACGTTTCCTGTAATCTCGTTTCCTCGCAAATCCCCATCCACATCAAGTATGGCGGGGTCGTGCCAGAAGTCGCGGCACGCTCGCACGTTCCCGAGACGGTCTCACTTATCACACAAGCATTGACCGACTATCCATTAGAACGGTTGGATGCGATCGCCGTTACACGCGGGCCAGGTCTGGCTACGGCCTTGAACATCGGTTTAGAAGCTGCTCGTGTGCTGGCTGCCTTTTCTGGCAAGCCTTTGATCGGCGTTAATCATCTCGAGGGTCACATCGCCTCGGCTTGGTTAAACGAGGGAAACCGTGCACATTGGGAGTATCCATTGCTCGTACTGATCGTTTCTGGTGGTCACACCGAGCTCGTGTTGATGCGCGATTTTTGTCGTTATCGGATCATCGGTCGAACGCGCGATGATGCGGCTGGCGAGGCGTTCGACAAATCCGCCAAATTGATGGGTTTGGATTATCCTGGCGGTCCCAAGATCGCAACACTGGCAGCTACTGGCAACTCGTTGGCGTTCAAACTACCTCGACCGATGCTCCGCGACGGTTCGTTCGACTTTAGCTTTAGCGGTCTCAAGACGGCAGTCCGCCAGCTGTGGGAGTCTCTGTCTGACGTTTCCTCCAGCCTCCAGCCTCCAGCCTCCAGCCTTGCCGACGTCGCCGCTTCTCTCCAAGCCGCCATCGTCGAAGTCTTGGTCAAAAAAACCATCGCGGCAGCTCAAAAGTATCGTGTTAAAGGCGTGGCAGTTGTCGGCGGTGTCTCTGCCAACCTCGCATTGCGCGAGGCTTTAGGCGCACGCTTAACCAAAGACTTGCCTAAAACAGCGTTTCTGCCTTCTGATCTTGCCTATGTGACCGACAACGCTGCCATGATCGCGGCGGCGGGGTATTGGCGGTTGATGAGAGGAGACACCGTCGCTTGGCAACGAATTAACGTTCGACCAGAGTGGTCGCTGAAATAATTGCAGGCATTATGTCTAAAACTACGCTCTTAACTTTAGCCGATTGGGACGTCTTTGTTTTGGAACTTTTGCCGTCGCTAAAACCAGGCACGATCATCGCCCTCTCTGGCCCTCTCGGTGCGGGCAAGACCACGTTCGTCCAAGCTCTCGCTCGCGCACTTGGCATCTCGTCGATTCCTATGAGCCCAACCTTCTCTCTCGTACGCACGTATCCTGTCAAGCAACACCAGTCGATAAAAAAGCTCATCCACGTCGACGCTTATCGCCTTGACAACGAGAAAGATGTAACGACCCTCGGTCTTGATGAGCTGCTCGCTGAAGAAGGCTCGCTAATGTGTCTCGAGTGGCCGGAGCAAGTCGAATCATGGTTAAAAAATCAAGTCAAGGTCATTCGTATGACCATCCGACCAGAGCCCGACGGCAGGATCGTTTCGTTGTAGGAGTGGGTTTCAAACCCACCCTCCCCGGTAGACACCGGGGGAACAGGGCGACATGAATGTCGCCCCTACAGGGGGTAAACAAAATCCCTCCAATTAGGAGGGATTTCGATGTTTCATCAATAAGCTTGTTGCCATATACGCTCCAGCCCAAAACGCCATATTTGGCCAAACCCTAGGGAAAATATTTTTGGCTTAGCTTAGGCTAAACCAAAAATATTTTCCCGTCGACTTTGTCTCAAATCTGTCATTTTGGATCAAGAAGCGTATATGGCAACAAGCTTAATCTTATTTTTGGCGCAAACCGTACAGACCGCTCCAGGCTTCTTGTCCAGCTTGATCTACCATGCGGACTTGATATTCCAAGGTCGCTCGAGTGTAGATGGGCGTGGTATACACGCAACGGTCGGTCGGGCAACTCAAGACTTTGCTGCCATTCACGAACAGGTCAAGATGATCAAGTGTACGTGCCGACCAGCCGCGCAGCGTAAAGCTGATTTGGTCGTTTTTGGCATAGCCTTGGGCGCGATTGCTCGTGACTTGGGCATACGAAGCTGGATTTGAGAGCGCGTTCCAACTGCGTTTGATGGTGAGCATGCGTACATCAGACCAGCTGACCGTGCCATCTAAGCCAGTCACGCGAGCATTGATGGCGACCATGTGTTCGTCGCTGAAATCGTTGGTGGTGATGATGTAGGCGCACTCTTTGCTGCCTTTGGTGCCAAACAGACAGGTTTTGCGCACGCCGCCATCAGCGATAATCTCGATTGACTTTAAGCCAGCTTGTGCCCATGCACCGACGGTGTAGGTAGCCGTTTCTTGTACGGCGATTACATCTTGGGCTGGTGTCATCCACGACCAAACGCTTAAGCCGCTGCTGGTTTTGGCAGGTGCTTCATCGGAGTCGCTGCCTTGACCCGTGGCACGCACCAACACGGATTTGGCGTTAGCCCAGATTTCTTGACCGCGATTATCAATGGCACGTGCTAAAAAGGTGATGGTGGTGCCGACTTGGTAGTTGCCGGTATCGAGTTTGAGCTCGCAGGGCACGACGCTCATGGCAGCACCAAAACTGCAGGTGCGGCGTACGGTGCCGTTGGTAAGGATCTCGATCGAGTGCAAGCCTACGATGTTGTTTTGAGCTTTGACCGTGTAAGTGACGGTATCGCCGCGTAACACCGAAGCGAGAGCTGGTTTTAGAATTGCCGAAACAGTAAAAATTGGTCCAGTCATGCCAGTTGCTTCGTTAGTGTTCAGAGTGGGCACGCTTGCCGCAGCTACGCTGGTTCGTTCACGGCGAAAATTGAGACTAGATGTCCAGGTTTGCAGATTGCGGCTGTCGAGCGCGCGCGCGTTGACAAAGACGCTGGCACCATTTGGCAAGTCGGTGGCGACTAACATCACGCGACACATCCGAATGTCTGTTACCAGATTATCGAAAGCACAGGTTTCTTTAACAACGCCATTAACCCATATTTCAATGCGGTTTAAGCCTTTGGCGGCACGCGCAGCCACGTTAAAGCGGACAGGTTGGTCTTTAAGTACCGTTTGATTAGGATCAGCCCATGTTGCCCAAGCGATGCCGGTGCTTAAATCCATCACCCAAGGCAAGCTGGCAGGAATCGCTTCTGAACTCGCAACCATAGTCGGTGGCAAGTTGGTGGAGTTGGCACTCGCCAAGCTGTTGGCGTCCACAGTTAAAGACACGGTGGTGCTATCGTTGGCAAAATTACGACGATTGACGGCTCGCGCAAATAACTGCACGCGACGAGTGAGCGCACCTTGCGTCCAGTACGTTTGTGGGTAGCTGCAACGCACCTCAAAACAAGTTTTGACACGTCCGCCATTGACATAGATATCAATGTGATCAATCTCGCTCGAGTCGCTGGCTTGCGCTTCAAAGTTGAAGATCTTGCCATTGCCGATGCGTGCATCGCTAGGATTGCTGGTGACCGAGACGCGCGGACCAAAGACTTTGGAGATAATCTCGCTCGCGGCATTCGTGAGCATGGGCGCGCCTGTTTGAGCGGTTTGTGTCAAATCCTCTTCCATCGCCATGAGACGAGCTGTGAGCGGACTAGAGGCAACGCCAAGTTCAGGTGTCGAAGCTGCACCCACGAGCACCGTCATGCCAGCATTATCCGAAGCTAAATTAGCAAACAGATCACGAGTTGGGGTTTGACGCGTCATGCTTTGTCCATCAAAACGCACGATGTTTTTACCGGCTAAGATTACCCAGGCGCGACCATTCCAACTGGCTTTGACCTCGCGCGCATCCATCGACAAAAGCCCAGCGCCCAAAGCCTGGTCAGAGACATCGCGCATTGAGTTACCATCAAATAACCATAAACGATCGGTCGCGAAAGGGTTAGAGGTCACATCGCTCGTAGCAATCAAAACTGTATCCTCGCCTTGCCACACGCCACTTACAAATTTGACCGAGGGAATCGCCAATTCATGCCAAGCATTGTCGCTCAAGCTCCACAAGTGCGTACTGGCAGTTTGCAATAAAACGTCGCCCAGACCTTTGAGTTGGCTAGTTCCACCAATAAAAAACCAACGACCATTGACGTAGATAGGAGTGTTGACGCCAGTACACAGGGTCGAGCCGCCACCATCATTAACGCAACCTGCAATCATGGGTGCCAAGTTGCCAGTTGGGAGATTGATTTGTTCGGCTTGAGTTTGTGCGCCATGCCAGCGATACAGCGTCCAAGTGGCAGGGTGACCAGCTTGAGGTTTGGTGTAGGCGCGAACATACCACACGCCATCATGCCCAACGGCATCCAAACCACCTTGGGCGTAGGGAAAGCGATTATTAGCTTCAATCCATGTGTCGCCATCGGTCAACCATGCGAGCGGTTGAGCTTGATCAAGCGGTTGATAGGTCACGAGCCACTGCCGACCATCGGAAAAGATATTGGAAACGCCAAGTAAACCTTTGCTACGTAAAGTCAAAGTCAAATCTTTAAGGATGGTGCCATCAAAATGATACAAACGACGGCTATCAGATACAAGCCAGCTGCCGGCTCGTTCGCTCACCAAGTTCAAAGCCACGCCTTCACGCACAGGCAAAAGCGCCGAGCGATTGGTCCAATTCCACAAATCAGGGGTTGCCATGGCAGGAATAGTGATCGCAGCCAACGATAATACACCCAACACGAGGTGGGCGAGGTGCTTCGAAACGAAAAGTTTGAGAGACATAACCGCCAATTATTATCAGAGATTAGCCATTTTGTCAATGGGATGTGGATAAAGGGATTGCAATCAAATGCATATAAGGATTAAAATATAAATATATGCATCAACCATTTCCTGAAGAGTTTCCAAAAAAGTCACCGTACGATGGTACACTGCCGAAGAGGGGAACTATGCTCGGTAGTAAACTAATACCAAATAATAGGGGTGCTCCACGCGAAGGAATAGAGCCATTAGAAGCCAACGAGTATACTCCAAGGAGTAACGCAGGAGCTGTACAGGCAAGCGTAAAAGGTCGAGCAGGCACACGGCAGGTGGTTGAGTTGAGCAAGAAACACTTGGAAGCAATACCTCCTGATGAGGCACCAAGCGCGAATAAAAAAGCAGCTTGATAACTCGTATGGGAGAAAAATATCCATCCAACACAGAGAATACTGGCGTTTGGAAGGTTGGAAAAGGAAGATGCGGTGTCGCTGGTCACGTTACTCCTGATCCAAATCCTGACGGTAAAGTTACTCCTGCAGAGGCATTAGCTATAGTGCGTGGTCTGCATGGCGCAAAATTAGGTAGAGGGGTGAAGGATGGCAGCGTGGAGACTTTTCTGAACGCAGTACATGGAGCAGATTCTATAATGAGAAAGAGTGGGCACGTACCTCGACCGCCAGACAGCACGCCGATGGACGTGCATGGTGAAATTGCAAGAATCAAAGCTAGCATAGCCATGCGAAATGCTGCTGGTGCTGCCGCGAAAGATGGCGAAGCAAAAGCCGCCTAGTCCCATAAAAACAACGCGAGCCCGATCTAGTGCAGATCGGGCTTTGATGTTTTAGTGAGATTCACCTCTGTAGACCTTCTGTAGAGCTGGATTGTTGAGAGCGGCTTCGGCGGCTCTTTGCTTAGCGATGCGGCCGTCGCGATCAATGCCTTCGCCGATAGCTTGTCCGTTGACGAAGCAGCGTGTGAGGATGACTCGTTTTTGTCCGCCTCCGTAGAAGCGAGATTCGAAAGTGAGCGGGGCGTGACCGTTGAGCAAAGTTTTAAGTTCTCCAACTGGATTCCTGTCTGCCGCTTGGATTTGAGGTCCTCGGTAGGCGTGAGAGTCTTTGACTGACTTGATGGTTTCGGCGAGCAAATCAGCGAGAGCTTGTTTGAAAACTGGGTTGAGTTTTGCGCCCTTGCCGGCATGGGCGAGCAAGCGTTGCATGGCTTGCGAATCTGAATGGTTATCGTCGGCGACATTAGCTCGTCGACCGAGTAGACCAAGGGTGCGAACGCTCAAAACTTGATGGCGAACGAGCCAAGCGCCTTTGAGCGTGAGCTCGGCTTCTTCGTCCATGATGGTCCGAGTGATGAACAGACTAAGGCGCGTGTAGCCTAGTAACTGCTCGCAGGAAGAGATATCGAGACCGCGGTCGTGATCCGTACTTTGGATGTAATCCGCGGTCGTGAGCGGCAGCTTGGGCAAGAGCGGCAGCATCAGTCCTTTGGCGACGCGTATCGCCTCGCGCACGCTCCAAGTGGCGATGCCGCCGATGAGCGCTTCGAGCGAGCTGCCCGTTAGCACCTCTTTGGTCTCAAGTTTTTTGCCGTGCCGTATGGGTTTATACTCTGGCGGCAAGAGCAACAAGGCATTGAGGCCAAGCTCGTACGCCAACCGCGTTTGCCGATCGCCCGACTTGAGACGCATCCGCCAACCCTCGTGGATGAGCAGGCGCGACTCGCAGGGAAACGTTTCGAGCGTAAGTTCGATGGCGGCGTGGCTCCAGATAGCATCGCCATACCATTCCAACCACTCGTTATTGTGCCCACCGTGGTGCCTTGTCCAGGCGGCGGTCGTCAGAGCTTGATTGAGCAAAGCCAGCTGTTCGTCGTCAACGGCGAGGTCGAGACGAGTGCCGAGTTCGCGCAGAGCCAAGAGACGCTCTGCCTTAAGTACTTGAGGCTTACGCTTTTTACTCATGTCAACTTCCTTTGCAACCGTCCCCATCAAAAGGACGAGGGTAGACTGTGTCCGAAGTTTAGCACTTTGTCAACCATTCCGTCTTGAATTCTAAGTCAAATCGCAACACTGCGCCGCAAGCTCTTAACTGCGATACGTCCGGCTGCCGACCAATCCGCAGGGAGTGGAGAGTGTGTTGGGGTTGGTCGAGCTAGAGCCAAGCGCATGGCTTGTACCCATAAATGTGGCTTAAAGGGAGGGATGAACACCGTGCCTAGTGGGGCTGTTTCGGGTAATGCCCCGGCAGTAGAGGCTAGAATGGGCGTGCCGTAGCTGGCGGCCTCGTGCAACGGTAAACCAAAACCTTCGTACCAGCTTGGATACAGCAAAGCCGCCGCGTTGCGCATGAGCGTAGCGAGAGCTTCATCAGCGGGACGATCAATGTATGACACGTGAGAGCTGGCTGTTTGGCATGTTCCGATCACGATCAAATGCACAGCAGCAGTTTTTTGCAGTTCTTCAAATGCGATTATGGCGCAAGCGGCATTCTTGCGCGGATCGTTGCCTCCAAGCAGTAAGAAGTAGGGCGGCGCAGTCAGCTTCATGTGCCCATCCTCTGGCGAGGAGGGGCAAGGGGAGGAGTTCGTTAAACCCAAAGGTATCGTCTGGATTTTGTCTGGAGAAATAGCCAGTAACCGCACTAGATCGTTCTTAGTCCGTTCTGACACGGCTAGCAACGCGCTCGCCTCACGGATCAACTCTTTCGCTCGTACGACGTGATGCCACAGTCGCGTTTTCCAAGTAAACCAACGTGGTTCAATTAAAAAAGAGACGTCATGTACCAAGAGAACATACGGAATACGTGGTTGCCCAACCATGCCAAGATTAGGCAGAAAGAGTGCGTCAAACTTGCCTGGGATGAGACGGTCGAAGCTCGTAAGACGTGTTGAGGTGGCTAGAGCTAAAAGCTTATTGGGAATAGAGCGATGAACGTTAGTGTAAGGGTGCGGAACGTCTACCCAGCCAGTCGTGGCTACTACGAAAGTGTCGGGGCGACCAGTCTCTATCATGGCAGGAATCAAAGCTTGTGCCACACGCGTTACACCGCCAGGACAAGGGTCAAGCAGTACGCGACCATCTATCAAACAACGCATAGACCATGCGTTTTGCAAGCTGCCTCGATCGTAGAGCGCATGGTGTCTAAAAACCGTACGCGTGAAAATTGTTCGGCGTGTTGTCGAATGCGAGCAGGTTCAAAAGTTTGTTGATTGAAGGTGCGTACCGCCTCGGCGAGATCCTGCCAGCACTGTACCTCAAGATGCAGACCAGTGATGCCGTGGATCACGGTTTCTTGTGCACCGCCACGCCCATAGGCGATCACGGGTTTGCCAGCCGCCATGGCTTCGACGGCGATGATGCCGAAGTCCTCTACTTGAGGATGCACCAAGCCACGACAACCGTGGTAGAGCTCGATTTTAGTTGCTTCGTCCACGCGTCCGACGAATTTAGTTTGCGAGCCAGCCAAAGCTGCTAATTTTGAGCGTTCTGGTCCATCACCAAAAATAGTCAGCGGCAAACCCAACTTAGCGAAGGCTTGCACGATCAGATCAAAGCGTTTGTAGGCGACCAAGCGGCCGCCAGCCAACCAATAGCCCTTGTCTTCGAGCGACAAGGCGATCTTGTCCACATCAACTGGTGGATAGATCACTTGCGCCTCGCGTTGGTAGTAGCGTTTGATACGCAGGCGTGAGGTTTCGCTGTTGGTGAGCAAAATATCAGGTCGCTCGGCAGCCAAGCGATCCCACTGGCGCAAACGATGCAAGAAATACGGTAAAAAAGCCTTGACCAAACGCGGTTGGGGTAAATCGTTGACGTAACCGATGCGATCTTGCCACAAGAAACGTGTCGGCGTGTGACAATAGCCGATGTGTAGCGCGTGCGGCGAGGCAATGGCACCCTTGGAGAAACTGGAAGAATTAGAAATGACTAGGTCAAAAGTTGAGAGGTCAAAGGCTTCCACCGCTTGCGGCATGAAAGGCAAATACCATTGGTAGTGGCGCGGCGCGAATGGTTGGGTGTTGAGGCTGGAAGGTCGAATATCAGCCTTAGCTAAGTCGGGATGCGTTAAAGCTGGATCATGAAACAGCGTAAAAATTGGTGCTTGCGGATACAGTTCGTGCAAAGCCAACAGCACGCGTTCCGCGCCACCATCTTGGACTAAATAATCATGCACCAACGCCACTTTCATGTGGAGAGCGTATCAATACACTCCCTTTTTCGCAATCACTATCCATGGAGTTTTGAGTAGGATGTAGAGGTCGAGAGCGAGCGACCAATGTTCGATGTACCAGGTGTCGAGGCGAGTTTCATCGTCAAAGCCTAGATCGCGCCGACCGGAAATCTGTCCCATGCCAGTAATACCAGGCTTGATGGCTAGTACGCGACGATGAGTCGAAGCATAATTAGCGACTTCGTCTGGTTCGTGCGGTCGCGGTCCGACCACGGACATCTCGCCTTTCAAGACATTCCAAAATTGAGGTAGTTCATCAATCGACCAACGTCGGATGAAGCGTCCGAGCGGCGTAATACGCGGGTCATCGTCGCTGATGCGTTTGACTGGTCCTGTGCCCATACCATATTCTCGTGTGATGTGTTTTAAGAGAGTGCGATTCTCACTTTCACGGGCTTGAAATTGTGGTCCCAGGCAATCTCGACACCACATAGAACGAATTTTGTAGAGCAAAAACTCATGACCGCGTTCACCAACACGAGTATGCGTGAAAATGATTGGCCAACCATCTTCTATTAGCCTGATGCAGAACACGACGAGCAAGAACGGGCTAGCGATGGTGAGAATAATGGTCGCGCAGCCGATATCGAAGGCGCGTTTAGCGATACGTCCCCAACCATCGAGCGGAGTGCGTTTGAGTTCGAGAATAGGAATGCCAGCTACAGTTGAAACTTCGACGTCGGCAAAACTAGCGGCGAATAGGTCAGCAAGATATCGAAAAGTAAGATGATGATCCTCGCAAAAAGCGATGATTTCGCGAGCTTGGGCTTTAGAAAGCTCGGTGTCGGCGATGAGCAAGACGTCAATTTCATGCCGCTTTGCCAAGCGCGTCAATTGAGCGTGCACCTCGGTGTTCCAGCTATGGCAGTGTTTGACGACAGTGTAGCCTAGGACAGGAGAGCTGGTGTAGATCGCAATCAAATCCTTAGCGGGCTTGCTTTGACCGACGATCACCAAGTGTTGATGCCCGATGCCTCGTCGGAGTAGCGCGCGCCGTAAGCCACGCAGCAAAAAGCGACCCAGACACACATAAACAATGGCTAGTGCCCACATGGCTAGCACCAAAAAACGTGAAGCGGTGATTTCACGCCGAAAAAATACGCTGGCAATCACGACCATGATGCCGGCGGTTGAGGCGAGAATAATGCGACCGAGCTCGCTCCACAAACGTCGTGGTCGGATGGTATAGAGCCCAGCGATGGCGAATAGTCCCATCCAGATACAGATGAAAAAGATACTCGATCCGACATAATCTGTGAGACGAATAGCCTGCAAAATAGGGCGGATAGTCTCCACAAAAAAATGGGAAGTCCGCAGCTCGTAGGCGGTGAGAGCGGCGGCGAGCAAGGCAAAAAAATCCAGCGGCAACAGTAATGCGCTAAACGTCAAATCAAGCCGACGAGTCATAATTGATGGACAGTGTAGCATTGTCGTGGGATGTTCGTCTGTATTGAGGTTTTGCGACGCTTCCGATTTTGTGACAAGATATCAGCATGTCTAAACTTTCTACGCATCTGCGAGCTTTTCTTGAGCATGTCGAAGTCGAAAAAGGTCGCTCGCATCTCACCGTGCGCAACTATCAATTTTATCTGGAGCGTTTTATCAACTGGGCTAAAGATCCAGATACAGCCGAGATCACGCTCGAGATGATTCACGATTTTCGTTTGTATCTCAATCGTTTAGCCAGCGGCGAGGCGGATAAAACCCTCAAAAAAAGTACGCAAAACTATCATTTGATTGCCTTGCGCTCGTTTTTGAAGTTTCTCATGAAGCGCGATATCAAGACGCTGACACCGGAAAAAATCGAACTGGCTAAACAAAGCATGCGTGAAGTCGCGTTTTTGGAACAAGAAGACCTTGAGCGTTTGTTGCAAGCGCCAGAGGCTTGCGATATGTCGCCCATCGTCAAAGCGCGCGA
>CAZDER010000003.1:14174-14531 GCA_964504505.1 uncultured Gammaproteobacteria bacterium
AGCGCGCGACCAAGCCATCCTCAACATTTTTTTCTCGACAGGTTTGCGCGTGTCAGAATTGGCTTCGCTTAGGCGCGATCAGGTGAGTGGCACGCGTGAGGAGCTATCCATTCGCGGCAAAGGTGATAGAGTTCGTCTAGTGTTTATGTCTGCCAGGGCGCGAGCCTCGCTCAAAGCCTATCTAGATTTACGCGAAGATGACGAGCTCCCTTATGTGTTTGTGCGCCACGATCGAGCCAAGGGCGGAGCGCGCGAGATCGGTGCTCTTACGCCACGCTCGATTGAACGCCTGGTGCAGCATTATGCGGTGGCGGCTGGCATCCCAAAAATCGTGACGCCGCACACCTTGCGTCACTC
>CAZDER010000004.1:0-13636 GCA_964504505.1 uncultured Gammaproteobacteria bacterium
CTCCGAATATGGTCGGCGCTGGTTTGCCATCCACACCTATTCTGGCTATGAGGAAAACGTTGCCGATGGACTGCGCCAACGTATCGAGACGCTGGGGCTCAAAGATTCCATCTTCCAAATCCTCGTTCCCAAAGAAAAAAAGATTAAGATCAAAAATGGTAAACGTCGCATCATCGAAGAAAAGATTTTTCCGGGCTACGTTCTCGTCGAGATGGTGGTCACCGATGACTCGTGGTATGTAGTACGCAATACGCCTAACGTCACCGGTTTTATCGGCACTGGCACCAATCCAACCCCGCTCGCTCAAGCCGAGGTAGATGCCATCATGAAGCGTATGGGCACGACCGAAGAACCACAAGTTACGATTGACCTGCAACCTGGCATGGCAGTCAAGATCGGCGAGGGACCGTTCAAAGGCTTCGAAGGCAAGGTGAGTGAAATTGATGGCTCGCACGGTAAAGTCAAAGTGCTCGTCAGCATGTTTGGCCGCGAAACTCCGCTTGAACTAGACTTTACGCAAGTGAAAAAAATCTAGGCTGACTCCATCCTCCAGCCTACTCCCGGGATAACGGAGGCTTCCGTCGGCGCGCTTCTCGCCGTTATTCCACGATATACACGCGACGGCACCGTGTTTGTCACTTATACCTAACCATATATTATGGCAAAAAAGATTAAGACCCTCATCAAAATCCAAGTCGTGGGCGGCAAAGCCACGCCAGCTCCTCCGCTTGGTCCCGCGCTCGGTCAACACGGCATCAACATCGCCGAGTTTTGCCAAAAGATCAATGCCGCTACCCAAGATCGTTTGGGAGAAGTTGTGCCTGCGGTCATCACTCTCTACGAGGATCGTACCTACGCTTTCATCTTAAAAACACCCCCTGTATCCGAGCTCCTCAAAAAAGCCGCCAAGATCGCTAAAGGCGCGGCTAAACCTAATACCGAAAAAGTCGGTAAAGTCACCCTGGATCAAGTGCGCGAGATTGCCGAGAAGAAACTGCCCGATCTAAATTGCACCCTCATCCAATCCGCCATGAACCAAGTCATCGGCACCGCCCGTAATATGGGCATCGAAGTTAAGGGTTAAGTTGTAATTTTACCACCTAATAACACCCCGCCCTTCGCGAAGGGCAGGGTGTTATTCCTGTATATCCATTGACCTTTCTATTATTTCTGCTAATCTCCACAATTGCCTTGCGCCCTCTGTTTAGACTGTCGCTTCTAACCAGAGTGCACAAGCACTCGCAACCGTTTTACGCCAAAGGAGGCAGCCATGCAGATCGGCAAGTACGAGCTCCGAGAAAAGATTGGGGAAGGCGGCATGGGTAAGATTTTCCGTGCCGTAAGTAACGATGGTCACATCGTGGCCATCAAGCTGTCTTCGGACATCACCGACGACCATGATCTCGCCAAACGCTTTCAGCGAGAAGCCGAGCTCTTAAAAAGGCTTAAGGATTGCCCGTACATCGTGACGTACCTCGGACATGGGGTTGCTCACAACTTCCCCTACATCATCATGGAGCTCTTGGAGGGTAAGTCGCTCTGGACATACTTGCAAAGCCGCGGTGGCTGTCTACCACAAACCGAGGCGTTGGCACTCATCAAACAGGTTTGTGCTGGCATGATCTACGTTCATGACTTGGGCATCCTGCATCGCGACCTCAAGCCCGACAACATCTTCGTGGTCAAGGGGTCGGATGGAGAGCCGTTCATCAAGATTCTCGACTTTGGTCTTGCCAAGGACGTGACCGACAATGCAGCTCCCGCTATCACTCAAGTTTTTACCAAGCTCGGCACGCCAGTCTACATGCCACCCGAGCAGCATGACGATGCCAGTAGCGTTGACGAACGTGCCGACGTGTTCACACTAGGCCGCATCCTATTCCATCTGCTCGCAGGTCACGATGCCTATCCCGACGGCTGCGTCGCCGGGGTAGCCTATGCCAAGCTGTCATCCATGCCAGATGATGCCATTTGGGACGTGGTTATCCGCGCCGTGAACCCCGATCTGACCCATCGTCAACGCTCGGTGCGTGAGTTCTGGGAGCAACTGGAGTTGGCTGCTGCACCCGTCCCTGTCATCCCGCCGGCACCATTAGTAGCCAATCCATCGTCCGCGCTAGCATCCACGGTGCCGAAGAATCTAGCCACCTTCAAAACGAAGATCGTAAGTGTGGTGCTCGCTCTCCTCGTCGTTTTCGTCGGTTTCGTGGTGGAGATAACCACCCTGACAGACAGGCTCTGGGATAGGCACGCACCCGAGTCGTCACGACCGACCAGCACGACGTACATCGTCGCTCCTCCCACGCAACCGTTGACGGTAGCTCGCCTACCAGAACCAACGCCTCCGATAGAGCCACTGCCTCTACCAAGGCTGCCGACGCCAACCATTCTGCCAACAACACTACCTGCGTCGCCGCCACCAGTCGCACAACCCAGACCGACAGTTCGAGCCTCATCGCCAGCCCGCCCTAGAACATCGCTGCCAGCTGGAGTCAACCTCAATCCCGATGGCTCATGCTGTGACATCCCCAACCGCAGCGATACCTCGCTCGCGCAAAGACGCACGATCTGCGCTTTCCTACAAACGCGGCACCTCGTCTGTCCCGACGGTTACGATCAGTAAGCTCTCTTTTTTTCAACCTCTCCCTTAACGCCCCGCTAATCCCACAAGATTAGTCGGGGCATTTGTATTTTTAACTTGACAAACCGTGCTTTTTCGCTAGAATAGCCGCACTTATTCATTGTGGGAGGTCGGGCGAGAATATCCCTGACCACCTGAACCACGATATGCCACACGGAAAACGTTACTTAAAGCTTAAAGAGCTGATTGATGCCAAAAAGCTTTACAGCCCCTACGAAGCGGTCGAGTTGGCTAAACAAACTTCTAATACCAAGTTCGATGCTACCATCGAAGTCCACCTCAACCTCGGCATTGATGTCAAAAAAGGCGAGCAGCAGGTGCGCTCCACCATCATCTTTCCCAACCCTACCGGCAAAACCAAGCGTATAGCCGCCATTGTTTCTCCTGTCAAAGAAGCCGAGGCTAAAGAAGCTGGTGCCGACCTAGTCGGTGGAGAAGACGTGATCGCAGACATCGCCTTAAAAGGCAAAATTGACGTTGACGTAGTGGTCGCTACTCCTGACATGATGGCAAAACTCTCCAAAGTCGCCAAGATATTAGGTCCGATCGGTCTCATGCCTAACCCAAAAACCGACACCGTTGGTCCAAATGTCAGAAAGATGATCGAGGAAATCAAGCGCGGCAAGGTGGCCTTCAAAAACGATACCAGCGCCAACATCCATCAAGCTATCGCCAAAGCCTCACTCGAACCAAGCAAAATCGTAGAAAATTTGAACACACTCATTGACGCAGTCAAAAAGAGCAAGCCCGCCTCCGCTAAAGGCACCTATCTCAAGTCCGTGACCCTAACCTCCACCATGGGGCCTGGCATTCACGTTGACCCAAGTCTATTCGACTAATCGCCAACAAACCACCCCCGCCCTTCGCGAAGGGCGGGGTTTCTGTTTACGCTCACGCTGCGATCCGTTAAGCTGCAACCAGTTATGCTACATCTTCAAGGTGCTCTCCCGTATCAAGCCATTAACGGGCTTATCGCCGCCGGTGTCATTTACGGCGTAACACAAGAGATAGCCATCCAACCAGCTTCTCTTGATCTATCCTTGACCGACCGGGTTTACCGTATGCGTGGTTCCTGCTTACCGCGCAAAGGCGAACCCATGGAAGACATCCTCAAACATAGCTGCTTGTTCACGCATGACCTTGACAAACCGCTTGAACATAATGGTATCTACCTCATAAAACTAGCGGAATCTCTCGTGCTTCCCACGACTGTCCATGCGGCTGCCAGCAACAAAAGTTCGTCTGGTCGTATCAACTTGCGAGCACGCCTCATCGCTGATGGCGTGCCTCGTTTCGACGACATTCCCGCCGGATATACAGGTGCACTTTGGCTCGAAATCAGTCCGAAATCTTTTCCTGTACGCGTCCACGCTGGTGATCGCATTAACCAAATACGCTTCTATCAAGGCGAGGCACGTTTATCGCGCAGCGAACATCATGCGGCGTTCGAGCAATATCACTTGTTACGCTCTCTCACTGGAGCGATGGTGCCTACCAGCGAAGATTGCGTCGGACGCGGGATCACGATGACGATTGATCTGCATTCGCAAACTCGCGTCGGTTGGCGCGCTAAAACTGCTCCCGAAGCCATACTTGACACTGCCAAGTTTGATCATGATCCACGGTTCTTTTTCGAAGCCATCGAACGACCACAGTGCGAAGAGCTTATACTTCATCCTGGTGACTTTTACATCTTATCCACGCGCGAACGCGTCTTAGTTCCACCAGATTTTTCGATGGAAATGGTGTCGTATGACGCTTCCAAAGGTGAATTCCGTTCGCACTTTGCTGGTTTCTTCGATCCCGGTTGGGGTTGGCATGAGCGCGATGAAGAACGCGGTACTATCGCAGTTTTGGAAATTGAGTGCTACAGCCATCCTTTTGTCTTACGTGATGGTCAACCTATTTGTCTCATGGTCTACGAGCATATGACCGCCACTCCAGACAAGCTGTATGGCACAGATATAAAGTCCAACTACACCACCCAACAAGGTTCAAAACTAGCCAAATGGTTCGCTCTGTAGTCGTGTACTCGATTCCCGATTCTCTTTTCCCCCTTATGCCATCTCTCATCATCGGACTCGTCGGTCAGGTCGGTTGCGGCAAAGGCACGGTCACCAAACACCTCAAAGACAACTATAACGCTGTCACTTTCAGCTTTAGTGCCAGTATGCGCGACATATTGCGTCGCCTGCATTTAGCCGAAAGCCGCAATCATTTAATCACCGTGTCCGAAGTTTTACGCCAAGGTTTCGGCGAAGATTTATTCTCCCGCGTCATCGCCATGGATGCTCGCGAAGCCAAAGGTGAACTCGTTGTTATTGACGGTATTCGCCGACCGATGGATATCGCTACCTTTGCACCGCTTGCTAACTTTGTTTTAGTCGCGATTGACGCCGATATCCAAATACGTTTTGCTCGCATCAAAGCCCGTGGACAAAACAGCGGCGAAACCGACTTAACTTGGGAATGTTTTTTGATCGAGGAAGCTCGCTCGACCGAAGCCAGCATCCCAGCCGTCATGCAAACCGCGACCTATCACCTCAACAACGAGGGCAGCCCAGACGCCTTAGTCGAAGAGATCGAGAAGCTCATGCAAGCTATCCGCTCTACGCCTCACGTTGCCTATGCAAATCCGCCTCACCCGCACACAGCCTGACATCGAGCTTCCAACCTATCAAACGCCTGGGTCTGTTGCGTTTGATCTAGCCTCCGCCGAAGAGATGACGATCGCTCCTAAAAATGCCGCCAAGCTTTCGACCGGTCTCATTATCGCGACGCCGACAGGCTATGCTCTCATTATCGCGGCACGCTCGTCGTTATTTTGGAAAAAAGGACTCATCCTCACAAACGGCGTCGGGATCATCGACCAAGACTTTTGTGGGCCAAATGACGAGATAAAACTCTCCCTCTGGAACCAAACCGACGCACCTGTCATCATCACCAAAGGCGAACGCTTAGCCCAAGGTCTCTTCATCCTCATCGAACGCGCCGAGTGGCTCGAAGGATCAGCCGAAGACCGATCCCGCGGTGGGTTTGGCTCGACGGGATAGACGCACAGTACTTCATGTTTTACATACCAACCTATGAATCCGAACACAAAACTGTTTGTCATCGATGACCAAAGACCAGAAGATATCGCCATGATGCAAGCGCTCTACTCACGAAGCGCAGCAAGCGTCATGGAACACCTGGAAAAGGTAAAAAAGAGTGGATCCGGTAAATTCATGGAATCGTTTTACGTTGGATATGGACACGAAAGCATTGGCGACTGTGGCTCAACCACAATTTTCATAGAAAACGTGAGCATGTTGGCCGCAAAAGCTATCCAAGATTGGCCGCTCTATTCCGGACAAGAAACCAGCACGCGCTACATCGACATGTCGAAGCAAGCCATAGAAGACCCCGTGGGAACAGAGGCATCGGCACGTATTTTGAAAAAATGGATGGATTTTTACATCGCAAACCAAGAACCCGTCGCAGCCCATCTAAAAACTGTCTATCCACGTCAACCTGAAGAAAAAGACAGCGTCTACGACAAAGCCATCAAAGCACGAACATTCGACGGTTTGCGCTGTTTCCTCCCCGTAGGAACGACCACACAACTCGCGTGGCATACAAATCTGCGCCAAGCAGCACGCAAACTTGCACTCCTGCGACATCATCCAGATACACGCATTCGTGCATTAGGCACAGCAATCCACGCAAAGCTCGTGGAACGATACGCGTGCAGTTTTAGCCATGTCACGTTTGAAGCAACGGAAGCATATCGAGAGGCGATGGCGGGCACCTATACGTATTTCAATCCAAACGATTGTCCACAGAACGTCATATGCAAAACGTCCATCACACCCGCCGATCTCACCCCGTACATGGACGCGATAAAAACACGTCCACCTAAAACAGAGCTCCCTCTTTTCCTCATGGACATTGGTCTTGTCACGTTTGAATTTCAACTTGATTTTGGATCATTTCGTGACATTCAACGTCACAGAAACGGTATATGTCGGATGCCACTCGTCACGACAAAATTCGGATTTCACCCATGGTATCTCGAGCAACTTCCACCAAGCGTTCGCGCAGAAGCAGAGGCACTTATTGCCGAACAAACAGCAGCCATTACCGCTCTGGAAACAAGTGATATAAACAAGCAATACTACATATCCATGGGTTTCCGCGTTCCATGTCATGTGACCTATGGCTTACCAGCAACGCTGTACACCATCGAAATTCGATCAGGAAAAACGGTTCATCCAACGCTCCGACGCGTTGCCCAGCAAATGGCAAGAACGCTACAAGAAAAACTTCCGGAATTCGTCATACACGCCGACATGAACCTCGACGATTGGGATGTGCGTCGTGGTCTACAAGACATCACCATAAAATCAGACGTATGACCCATCCAGGCACCCTCATCATCGTGGATGCGATTGACGGCGCAGGCAAATATACTGCCATCAAAGCCATGGCCGATCACCTCGCTGCCAAGAGCTTAAAGATATTCAACCTGTCCGAGTATAGCCAACGCGAACAGCGTTTGCCCTCAGTCGACGAGCTCGGCATTGTCGACGCCGACGTCCTCATTTCTTCCGAACCGACCTTCTGTTGGATCGGCACTGCCATCCGGGAGGAAATTATCAAGGCTCAAGTTGGTCGCAGTTACCACGCCCGCGCCGCTGCCGAAGCCTTCGCGCTCGACCGACAAGTCCTCTTTACCAGAGTCATCCTCCCATTTCTTCAAGCTCGACCAAATCGCTACGTCCTCCAAGAGCGTGGCGTGATTAGCTCGCTTGCCTATCAACCATTGCAAGATGAAACCGTCACTGTCGATTGGCTCCTCTCCCTCGCAGGCAACCGCGCCGAACTCTCTAGACCACCGGATATTCTATTCTTGCTGCGGCTCACCTCCGATGAAGCCATGAAACGCCTCGGCGGACGACTCGACAAAATAGATGGACATATTTATGAGGAACAATCCTTTCAAGAACGCCTCATCGCACGCTACCGCGATCCCGAAGTGTTACGACCATACCAAGCAGCTGGTACGCGCATCGTAGAAATAGACGCCAATCAATCTCCCGCAGCTGTCGGACAGGCCGTGTGCGCGGTGCTAGTCGAGAAACGCTGATTCCAGTACAATAGTTTTACTATGCCTATGCTTCGTCATCAGACTGCTCCCAAACACCCATCAGATCTTTCACTCAAGCTCCTCATCGTCGAGAGCTGGCGACTGTTCGTACATAATTGGAAAACTACTTTTAGCATCTCGATCTGGCTCATGGCACCCGCCACACTCCTCCTGCTCGTCACTCTGCTTGATCGCGTTATTCCCACTACCTTGGCATTTTTACCTCTCTTAATCCTCCTCTTGAGTCTCTGTATCCAAGCATGGGTAAGTTTACAGCTTATCCGTTATACCTTGGTGCAACTAGGTGAGGTCGTTGCCCCATCAACTTGGCAAACCGATATCACAGCCTACCTTTGGACTAAGCTTTTAAATTGTTTAGCTATCGTTGGATCGCTGCTGCCTTTTGTGCTTAGCGTGATTGGCTTGCCTCTTTTCATCGCTCTCACGCGTCCACCCGAACGCAGTGCCACTATGCTGCTTTTTGGCGTGCTCGGTTTGCTCGCACTGCCAGCTATTTGGCTAGGTATCAGCCTGATGTTTTGGCCTTTAGTCCTAGTCAGCGAACCACAAGGTATAGCTCAAACTTTTACCACTCTCGGTGGTCGACGTTGGCTGTCCATAAAAAAGACCGTCGCCATTTTGACCGCCTCGTTTAGCTTGGTGCGTGGACGCTTTTGGTACACGTTCATGCGAGTGATAGTACCTGGATTGTTGTTTGTAGCCTTGTCGCTAGCTTTTATCACTCTCGTAGATAGCCTTATCCAATTCATCGCTGGTCCAGCCAAGATAGCCGCCTTATTTGGATCAAACAGTCTAACTTTTATCGACGTTAACCATACTACAGGTAATGCCTACGTGTATTTTTTACAAGCAGTTGGGGAAGCCGTTTTCTTTCCACTTTTTATTGTGTGGCAAACCAAGCTGTTTTTATCGTTACGCAAAACCCAGTAGTTGCATCAATCCCAAATAACCGTTTAACGTCTGTGAGGCTGCGGGAACTATCCCCTCTGCCTTCGGCATCTCCCCTTATCTTAAGGGGAGAGATGATCTAAACAGGAAAGAAGCTCGTACAGGAGGAACCGTAGACCTCCACTTAAACTAAGGGAAGGTGGCACGAGTTGGACGAGGGACGGAGGGGATAGAGCCTGAACCACTGAATGTCATGAAATACCACCCCGCCCTTCGCGAAGGGCGGGGTGGTATTTATGCGCGCAATTTAGCGTCGAGCTGGAACAGCTCGAGTGGCTGGAACAGCAGCACGCGCAGCACCAGCTTTAACTGGATGAGGACGACGTACAGGACGACGTACAGGACGACGAATGACGCGTTGTTTAACCACTGGCTTGACTGCTGGTTTGACTGGCGTTGGTGGAACTACATGCACAACACGAACGGGCGGCATACGACGCACGGCTGGATGCGCTGGCACTGGAGCCGCCGCAAAAACTGAAAGTGGAGCGAACATGGACAAGGCTATAGAACCAATCATGAGGGAACGAGCAATCTGCATAAAAATGCAACAAGAATAAACGAGAGGCAGCTCTCGTTTATATATACCGTCTCTATTTGAAAATGTTACAACATTCGACTTTTGAGTAGAAAGCCTACCCCGATGCCTCCTGTTACAACAGCCAAACCGGCTAATACTGGAATAGTTACGCCGTCACGATCTTCGTCACGCGCGGATTGTGCGGCAACGATTTCCGAGATTTGCCGACGTGGCTCCGTGATCGTATTGAGCACGGAAACAGTGGTTGATGTGCTGGTCTGCGCCGTCAGTTTATCGTCCGTTGCCGTCGCTGACACGCTAATCGTTCCGAGCACATCTGGCATCATGGGCTGTGGAACCTCCATCGGTGGATAAGACGGTAAAGAAACCAAGCGCGAAGCAGTGGCAATCAATTGCGTGACAGTTACTTGAGCTGGAGCAGTCGTGACTCGCGATACGGCTAGCGGCGTTGACGGCAGCGGCGTTGGTGTAACCACGGTTTTAGGCAGAATCTTGATCGGCTCAATCATCCAACGTTTGGGATCCAGCGGATAAAAGTCTTCTTTATCACCCACACCATCTCCATCCGTGTCGCGGCGCAACGGATCGGTACTCAATCGTACTTCTTCCTCATTTGAAAGTCCATCGTTATCAAGGTCGGTGTCAATTTTGTCGTCAATTCCGTCGCCATCTGTATCTTTAGAGCGAGTTGCATCCAACGGAAATTGATCTTTCGTATCCAATGCTCCATCGTTGTCATCGTCCAAATCTACACGATTAGGTACGTTATCCCCATCCGTATCAACATCAGCATACGTATCAAGGATAATCACATTATTATCGGCATTTTCATCCGGCGTATCCGAATCGCTCACCAAACGCACGCGCAACAAGTGGTTCCCCTCACTCACAGGTGTCCACAACATCCACATCTCATCCGGTCGCCCACCCGTGCGCACAGACACCGCCTTGCTCCCGATTTTGCGATCGCCATCATAAAACTCAATCGTTGCTTCAGTATCGCGAGTGCCAACATTACGCACAGTCGCGTAGATACGAACAGGCTGCTTGGCGATAGGATTAGCTGGCTCAAGGGCGATGTCCTCAAGTGCAATCTGCAGATCATGCAGAGCGGCGAAGGCTGGGCTTGTAAGCAGGAGTCCGCTTAACACAAAGAACGCAAAACGTTTCATACACCACCATGATACACGGAGTGAGACAAGCTTGTTAGGTGAATGCCAAAAGGGCAGGTTCGCCAGCTGGCGAAAAAACCCGCCCCCCCTACACGCCGGCTCTCTAATTTTTGCGTTTTGACTTTTGATTTTTGAGTTCTGCTAGAATCCCATGCCTCCGCCCATGCCGCCCATGCCTCCGCCGCCATGAGCTTCGTGAGCTGGCTCGGTTTTAGGTTTGTCGACGATGACACATTCCATCGTCAAGAACATTGAGGCGACGCTGACCGCATTTTGCAAGGCTGCGCGCGTCACCTTAGCTGGGTCGATCACACCCGCAACTACCAAATCCTCATAACGATCGGTCTCGGCGTTATAGCCATGATTGCCGCCGAGTTTACGGACTTCTTCGATAATCACGGAACCGTCTTTGCCGGCATTGCCTACGATACAACGAATGGGTGACTCGATAGCTTTGCGTACAATCCGCACGCCGATCTGCTCTTCGCCTTCGGTTTTGAGAGCGTCAAGCACGGCTGTGGTGCGCAGTAGGGCCACGCCACCGCCAGGCACAATCCCCTCTTCGATAGCCGCCTTGGTAGAGGCGATCGCGTCTTCAATGCGATGTTTCTTTTCTTTCATCTCGACCTCGGTAGCCGCGCCCACTTTGATCACACCGACGCCACCAGCTAATTTTGCCAAACGCTCTTGAAGTTTTTCGCGATCAAACGACGATTCAGTGGTCTCGAGCTGCTTGCGCATCGCCCCAATCCGAGCGTCAATCTCGGTTTTTTGACCTTTGCCATCTACAAACGTCGTGTTCTCTTTGGTGGCTACAACCTTACGAGCTGAACCAAGATCGGCAAGCTCGATCGAATCCAGCTTACGTCCAATATCCTCCGTGATAAAGGTCGCGCCAGTCATGACCGCGATATCCTGCAACATCTCCTTGCGACGATCGCCAAAGCCAGGTGCTTTGACCACGAGAGCATTAAAAATGCCCCGCAATTTGTTGACTACCAAAGTTGCCAAGGCCTCACCCTCCACATCATCAGCCACAATCACCAACTCTTTTTTGCCCAGCTTCAAAATCTTTTCGAGGGTCGGCAATAGTTCTTGAACGGACGATATCTTTTTGTCGGTCACTAAAATCAACGGTTCCGAGTATTCTGCTTCCATGCGCTCTTGGTTGGTGATCATGTAAGGCGAGGCATAGCCTTTGTCGATGCGCATGCCTTTGACGACTTCCATCTCGACTCCAAACGTCTGCGCCTCTTCGACGGTGATCACGCCTTCGCGACCCATCTGCTTGACGGCTTCGGCAATGATCTTACCAATTTCACGATCGTTGGCACTAATCGACGCCACGTGCTCGATAGCATCTCCCATCACCGGTTGCGCGATTTTGTCGCGCAGTTCGGTCACGATCGCCTCCAAGGCTTTTTCCATGCCGCGTTTGACCGCCAACGGATTAGCACCAGCCGTGATATTTTTTAAGCCTTCGGTAATCATGGCTTGCGCCAAAACTGTGGCCGTGGTCGTACCATCACCAGCCGCATCACCAGTTTTAGATGCCGCTTCACGGATAATCTCGGCACCGATGTTCTCGATCGGATCTTCTAATTCCACTTCTTTAGCCACTGTGACACCATCTTTGGTGATAGTCGGCGCACCATAGCCATGACCGATCACGACGTTACGACCTTTAGGTCCAAGCGTGACTCTAACGGCGTTAGCTAGCGCATCTACTCCACGTCGAGCCGTCTGACGAGCCTGTTCATCGAATTGAATGAGTTTTGACATAGGATAAGATAAGGAATCGGGAATCGGGAATTCTCGATTCTCGATTCCTGATTCCAGATTCTTTTATTAATTAGGTTTCTAATACGGCCATGATATCCGTCTCTGCCAAGACTAAATATTCCTCTTTATCAAGCTTGAACTCATCTGGCGAGTATTTTTTGAACAGAATACGTTCGCCGACTTTGACGCTCATTGGTTGGCGTGTGCCGTTTTCAAGCAGTAAGCCAGGACCAACTTCGATCACATCACCTTGCTCTGGTCGTTCTTTGCTGATCGTGTCTGGCAAGATGATTCCGCTCTTAGTAATTTCTTCTTTGGAAGCCGGTTTGACGATCACGCGGTTTCCGAGAGGTCGTAACTTCATAGTATAAAACCTGTGAAAATAGTGAGTAAACAGCGTGTGATTAGCATTCTACGTTTTTGAGTGCTAATCACGACTTTGATAGATTGCCAAACCGTGAGCCTAGCTGTCAAGAGAGCACCGTCGCCCTGTCTCGCAACCAAAAAATCACTATTTTGGCTAAAATAAGCGCAACTGTCTATATTTTGGTTAATTTGTAAAGCAAATTTGTGACAAGAATTTCGCTAGAATTACATCCGACGCCTAATCGCTTCTTCGATAACGGCTTTATCTGAATCGGAGGACGTGATATTTGCCCTTCTCATGATTTCACCCACCAATCTTTCTGCCTCCTCGCGAGTCAGCTTTGGCGTCATTATTTCAAATCCTCGGCGATACCAGCTTTTGAGTCCGACTAACTGCAAGCCAGCTTGTTCCACCCACTCTCTCCAGCCGTCCTCAGGCAAAACTTCTTGCTCATTTGTTCCTTCATATTGCGCTTGAGAAGAAGGTGGCATCCATGGCGACATCGTTTCTGAATTGAATCGCAATCCTTTAACGTCAACCTCGTCATATCCCATCTCTTTTAGGCGAGGCAAAAATGAAAGATCAGACATGCCAGCGATATAGGGATGAATGACGGGGAAGGCTTGAATACCTCGTTGCTTTGCTCGTTCCAGCAAGTTTAATCTCTCGCCCGTTTTCGTTCTTTCAATTTTATCCAAACCTGTAATAGAAATGACTAACCTAAAATTCGGAATCTCGGCTAATCGCTCCAGCGTACTGTCTGGTGGATTAAACTTTGTGACGCATGTCACGATTTTTGCGAGCGGGGCTACTTTTTCTAGAAAGTACTCCAATTCCTTTCTGTATTTCGGCCAGAACGGATCAGAGATGGCGTTGAAGCCGACAAAATCGCCGCGCAATAATTCTGTGGGGAAACTGTAAAATTCATGTACGGCTTTTGCGTCTTTTAAATCCGGCGGCGGATTGAGAATGGTGACGGCTTTGTTCAAGCCGAGGATCGTTCTCTCGTTCCATAATTCTCGACGCGATTCAACCT
>CAZDER010000004.1:13646-14524 GCA_964504505.1 uncultured Gammaproteobacteria bacterium
CGCAATACTCGCAACCGATCGGACAACCGTGGCCTGTTGTTTGGAAGACAGGTAATTTTTCCCCCATATTATTCTGATTTTTTCTGATCTTTAGCAAACATACGATCTACCAATTCAGCCGGAGGAAATCCTACGTCAGTATTCTTGCCAGTTTCATTGTAGTACTCGCTCACGATGCAATATTTGCAGCCAAAACATTTCTCGATATTCCGAGACATCGGCCACCAGCTATTGAGACCTTGTGCGTTGTCGATCTCCGGATAATTAGGGAAACCGATTTGTCCCACGTCTTTACTCCCATCATCGTTGCGCCCAGGCTGCATAGCCATCATGCCGGAAACGAAACGCATGAAAGCCAAATCACCGAGGTTGACATCGCCCTTTACCAACAGATGAGGAATATTCTTGGAGAAATAACACGTCGTGCAACACGATGGGCATTTCAAGCGATCCTCTCCACTTACACCGCAGGTCGTGCCGTTGTTCGCCAGAACGAATTCCACATCAAAACCAAGTCTCTTTAACAATTCGAGCGAACCTTCCTTTGGTTCTGAAAGCGGAGCGCACGTATCTTGAATTGGGCAATTCAATTCCTTGCATTTCACCAAGTTGGGACTGTTGTAATACGGGTTGTATGTTCGCTCCTCTCCCGTGGCAGCAGATACGGCACAGGATGTACGCGTGAATAATTGGACGCCGTTTTCTTCCGCGTGTTTCTTAATTCGCTGATACACTTCGCCGGGCATGACCTTGACCCTCATCGCCCATTTCACGTGTTCGTCCGGCGAAAGCTTATTGACCAAAGACTCATCGCCACGAAAACCTGAAGCGACCGCCATTTTACAACCTGCTTCTTTTAATTTGGAAAAAATTTTACC
>CAZDER010000005.1:0-4733 GCA_964504505.1 uncultured Gammaproteobacteria bacterium
CAATGATCTCATTGCCAACCGGCAAACTCAAAAGCTTGCCCGTAGCCCGCACCATTTCATTAGCTACCACAGTGTTGAGTCCGCTAAGCAAAATCACGCCGATCTGTTCTTCTTCCAAATTGAGTGCCACGCCGAGTGCCCCATGTTCAAACTCCACCATTTCCATGCTTTGCACCTGATGCAAACCAGCCACTTTGGCGATACCATCGCCAACTTCAAGCACACGACCAGCTTCTGCCTGTTCATGAGTCGCAGTAAACTGCTCAATTTCGCGCTTGAGCGCCTCGATCATATCTTGTGAAGCACTTTTCTTTGTGGGTTTTGTATCAGACATAGGATGTAAACTAGGTTGCGATCAAAGTTTTTGCTAAACGTTCCGCGCGACCACCGACCGTCGCATCAAAGTACCAATCGTTCGTCTGCAGTCGAAGTCCGCCGATGAGTTGTGTGTCGATCCGTTCGTGAAAAACAACTGGTATCTCCCACGTTTTTTCTAAACAATCACGAACCTCCTCTCGCTCTTCAGAAGAAACAGGGACAGCGCTCACGATCGTCACCTCACGCGCAACCACAAACTGATCACGCAACTGGCGCACATGCTCAACGAGCTTTGGCAACAAGTCAAAAGATTGTGCCATCATCATGGCACGTACAATATGTACAACCGAGCTCGAGAGCGTTTTGTCCAAGATTAACTCAACCAACGTCATACGTTCACTCACTTCGATCGAAGCATCCGTAAGGACGCGACGAACATCCGGATGGACACGACTCGCTTCTAACAGAACACGCAAAGCCTCCACCGCTCGATCTTGATCTTCAAAAACCGTGGTCGCCAAAAACTCGGCAGCCCACGCATGAATCAATGTAGCGGACTTCTTCATAGGTTAAACATTCTCTTCTAACTCTTTAATGGCTTGCTCAATAAGTACGCGATGCCCATCCGCATCCAACGTCTTCGCCACAACTTTCGTCGTAGCCGCAAGCACAAGTTCCACCATCTCCTGCTTAAACGCAGCTGTCATCACCAGTTTTTCTTCTTGTAGACGCGCGCGAGCCTCGTTCAGTTGATGTTCAAGCTCCACCTGCGTTTCGGCCATAAGCTTCGCGCGTTCCGCGATTGCCTCTCCACGCGCCACCTCGATCAGTGCTCGCGCTTCCACCTGCGCCTGGTCATGCGCGTTCCGAGCATCGGCAACCGCTGCCTGTCGTTCACGTTTTGCTTCCTCGGCATCTTTGAGTCCTTTCTGGATCGTCCCTGCTCGCGCATCAATCGCCTTCAAAAGCGGTTTGTACACCCATTTGGCAACCACAAAAATCACCACCGTAAAGTTAATGAGTTGCGCCAAAAACAGTTTGCCATTTAAGCCAAAGAGTTCGAGCACGCCTGGTTGTGTAGTCACTTCAGTCATAAAAGAAATTCAGGGCTTAGCCGTCGCTCGATCTACATCGAACGACAAGAAGACCTTAACTACAGGGTAAAGACGACGACCAACGCGTAAATAGCAATGGCTTCGGCAAACGCAGCGCCCAAGAGCATCGGCACGAATAGCTTCGAGCCAGCTTCTGGATTGCGGCCAATAGCCTCCATAGCCTTCGACACGATTAAACCAATCGCAATAGAAGGACCGATACCACCAACAGCCATGGTGATACCCTTGGTAATCTCGCGGGAAACATCAAGTTCCATAGGGAGAACAAATGAATTAGGTGAGTGAAGGATGAGAACGGCACTAGACCTTTCCAAGCAAAAGGCCTTGTCCCAGCTCAACCCTACTGTGCTGGTTGTCCTGACGGTACAGCATGAATGGATTCTGTTCCATGCTCATCTTCATGATGTCCATGAGGAACCATGGTCATAATCGTGAGATACACGAGCGTTAGCGTCGAAAACACTACCGCCTGTACCATGCCTACGAGTATTTCCAACGCCATAAATGGCAACGGCGCAAAATACGCCACGAGCGAGGCGATCACCGTAATCAAGACTTCTCCTGCAAACACATTTCCAAACAACCGCAGAGAAAGCGACGCGATTTTAGCCACCTCGCCGAACAGTTCGATGATCCCCACAATAAATTCCACCAACGCTGTCAAGATTTGAATCGGACTAAACGAAGCAATAGCCTTCACGATCGCCTGAATTTGAATGAATTTGTTTAAATGCACCCACCAACCCAGTGAAGCAACGCCAAGCACATGCGATCCAACGATCGTAAGCAAAGCCATCACGAGCGTAAGGTTTAAATCGCTATTCGCTGGACGCAATAACGGAATGAACTCGCGTTCACCACCAACCAGATGCCATACACCGATAGACCCTGTACCCGGCAAAAGTCCCATCCAATTAGAAACCAAAATGAACAAAAACAATGTTCCAACGAACGGCAAAAACTTCCGCGTCTTAGCACGATCATGCGTTACTTGATCAAAAAATCCCATGATCCCCTCGAGCACCATCTCAACAAAAAGCTGAAATCGACCAGGACGCTTCGCAGATGATCCACGCAAACCAAATGCAATCAACACAAACACCAACGTAGCCACACACGCACTCACAAGCGTATTTGTCACCACAAACGATCCAAGCGTAAAAACCGGTTCAGCCGCGAGAGGAATATGGGTGCCTGCCATAACTTAAGAGGTGGGAGGATTAGATGTCGTGTCTGTAGGCTTTTGCGATGGATAGAACTCCCGTTGCATGTCTTCTGCCTTTCGACGAATCATCTTGAAAGCAATAGCGAACGCAACTGGAAAGCTCAAAACCATTAACCAAGGCTCTGTTCCAAAACGACGATCGAGCCAACGACCGCCAAAGGCTAAAAGTACGATAGGGACTAAAAGGGCTATCAACAGCTCCCACACAAATCCCACCGCCGCAGCCTGTTTTGGATCAAAGTCCATCTGGACAGCCATACTTGGCGCAATAGTATAAGAGATAACACCACTGGTCAACCCTCTAAATTAGACAAAAAACGGCGGACGTAAGAGAAAAAAATGACAAAAAATATATCTTTCAGAGATGTCAAGTACGGTAGCCTTGACACGCCCGGCGATCAGGCAGCAAAATACCGCGTTCAGTCCAGACTGCGTACCTTTTCCTAGGACAGGTGCATACTCCAGGGTATTGGCTTTTTACACATAAAACCCACGCCCCGGGGCATGCACGTTGCAGTGCCACGCATAGCGATCAGACAGCATTAAGTCAGGAGAACACCTTGGACGACAAAGAAAAACCGAAAGAGGGCTTGGCTGGACTCAAACACTGGAAGGATGACCTCAAGTCAGGCCTTCAGGTTTCCCTGCTAGCACTCTCATTTTCGCTCGGCATCGCCCAAGCCTCGGGAGTAGCACCGGTCGTTGGCCTCGTCACCGTCGTGACTATGGGATTCGCGGCCTCGATCATGGCTCTCGCGGGCAGGAAGGGACCGTACCTGACTGTCTGCGGAGCAGCCGCCGGACTCACGACCATCGTGGCCGGCGCAATGGCACACTATTCAGGTCCGGGATGGGACGCGTCGCGCGCCTTCCCCACGCTCTGCGCGCTTGGATGCTTGAGTGGGCTCATCCAGATCGTAGTGGCTAAAACCAGATTGGCGGCCAAGATCGGTGGGTTCTTCCCAGCCACCGTCATAGACGCCATGCTGGCAGCCATCGGTGCCATCATCATCGTAAAGCAACTCGCCATCGTCATGGGTGTACCTGCTCATGGCCACGAGTTCTGGGAGATGCTCGCCGCTGTTCCCGAGGAGGCACGTCACGCTAATCCTAGCGTCTTCGCGTTGAGTCTCGGCTGTCTCGTCTTGATCTTTTTCGTGCTCGATACCAAACGCGCACAAAAGCTCTTACCCGTACCCGCCATCATCACCATCGTCGCTCTCGGCACGCTCGTCGGCTACTACATCCTGCACCTCGAGTCGCAGCAATTGGTGCAGATTCCTAGCTTCAATCCGCGCAACTGGCTCGTAATGCCAGACTTCGCCAATCTTGCGCGCAACCCATCTGGAAGCACCATGCTTTTGCTCCAACTCACACTGGTGGGTACGATCGAAGGCGTAGCTACCGCCAAAGCCATTGATGGCAAAGATACCTCCGCCCGCCGAACTGACCCTGACTCGCTCACGTTCGGAGTTGGCATCGCCAATTTCCTCGGCTCCTTTCTGGGTGCCATTCCTGGCATCCCTGGCGGAGTCAAAAGCGGTGCCAACGTCCAAGCCGGCGCACGCACCCAGTGGTCAGCCCTGTTCTGCGCGGTCTTCATGCTCATTTTCATGATGGTCGGACGACCTGTCGTGAACTTGATCCCCAAACTAGTCCTCGCGGCTGTGCTCATTTCCATCGGTTGGAAGATGTGCGAACCCGCTCTCTGGCAGCACATCGCCAGCATCGGACGCGAGCAACTCTTGGTCTTCGCAGTCACCTTTTTCGTGACCATCTCGACCGACCTGCTCGTCGGTATCGGCACTGGCATCGTGGTCGAACTGCTCGTGACTGGCTACTTCGTCAAAAAGTACGCCGAACCCGGAGCGCGCTTCGTTCCCACGATCATCGGACTCTGGAAAAACCCCGTCGTCGAGACAGACTTCCAGCGTGAGGGGCTCGTCTGGCATATCCATCTCCAGGGACGGGTCACCGCCTTCAATCATCGTTATCTAAGTGAGGCATTGTCACGAGCACCAATCCAGGCTGCAATCGTCAAACTCCACTAAACCTGTTGCCATATACCCCTCACG
>CAZDER010000005.1:4743-6496 GCA_964504505.1 uncultured Gammaproteobacteria bacterium
CTGGCGGGAGTAGATGAACCCGATCCTCACATAGAGCTGGTCGATCACACCGCTGTGGTCGAACTCAAAGTATTTGCCAAAGAAATCCTCAAATCAGGACGGGCGATCCACGGCTACAAACGGGCGATGGATATCTACTTCCAGCGCATCTCTTCCCATCCCGATGCCGTAACCGTCCGCCGCATCTCCCTCAACCCACCAGCCCCGCTGAACTAGCCCTCAACTACCAACCTCATTTTTCTCTCTCCGCTGGTGGCTGCTCGTACCTACGACCACCAGCCCATTACCAGTGCGCAGCTTGTAATAACGACAAGCTGCCCAGTGCCCATGGAGACTGCGCCCGAAAAATCCGCTATCATGCACGCGCTATGTCATCACTCCTAGAAATTGCCCAAGGCATACTCCACATTGATCGTTCCCTTTTAACTCTCCACGCTGCCTACGGCGGTCTGCTGTATGCCATTTTATTCATCATTGTCTTTTGTGAAACTGGTTTAGTCGTGACGCCCTTTCTCCCCGGTGATTCGCTGCTGTTTGCGGCGGGTGCTCTCGCGGGACTAGGCGTACTCAACGTTTGGGCACTTCTCATAGGCATCACTGTCGCGGCCATTCTTGGTGATAATCTCAACTACGCCCTCGGTCAAAAACTTGGCAAACACGTCCAAACCTCAAACCGACTCTTCGGCATCCGCCTCAATCCCGAACACCTAAAAAAAGCCGAGGCATTTTTTCAACACCACGGCCACCGCGCCATCGTTCTTGCCCGCTTCGCCCCCATCGTCCGCACTTTCGTGCCTTTCTTCGCCGGCATGTCCAATATGCCCAAAGCCATTTTCCTGCGCTACAACGTGATCGGAGGTTTGCTCTGGGTCTGTTTGTTCGTCCTAAGCGGCTACTTCTTCGGCAATCTCCCGATCGTGAAGGAACGGTTTAGTCTGGTGATTGTTGCGATTGTGATAATTTCGTTGATACCAATCGTAAAGGAATACATAAAAACCCGTTCATCGTAGGGGCGACATTCATGTCGCCCGTCCGACAGGGGGAGGGCGGGTTTGAAACCCGCCCCTACAACGCAAAGGCCAATCAAAGGTGCTCTCCCAAAATTATGAAAACCAACCATTCGCTCGCCATTTTTGAAACGCACAGAATTCGTCGGCATTGTTTCTACTCCATTATTCCGATCTCCACCCGCTCTCCGCGTAAAAATATCCGATCTTCAAGAGCTTGCAGCTCGCAATTGCGTTCAAGCGTGATGTCGTCGGTGGCGCGTTCTGCTTGCAATCGATGAACAAATGACGCCGCCTCTCGTTCGAACGGTCGTTGGAGTTGGCGGAGTGATGGGCTGTGTTCACGCCATAGCTCTATCCAGATTTCTGGCAGAAGCAGACTTATCTCGCTCACTTCCATGGTATGAAAAGCGAACTTGGCTTGTGGATGTTGCAACAGCGTCTCCAAATTCGCCTCTGGAGCAAGTTTTGCCACGCGTGTGAGCAAAATCGCCGTGGTCGGACGCAGCGCCTTTAACAACGCTTGCCGCTCATACATCATCCCCGCGTCTGACACAAACTCACGAAGTACGTGGCGGGCTGGCCAACTGGCATAACCAACCTCGCGTGCATGAGCTAAAAGCGTGGGTCTGCCCAACTGATCCACGCTCTGACGATCAAAGGTAACGCTCTGCTCTCGACCAGCTGAAACTGGCAAAAAACACGAATGGTACTCAATAAAATCGGCTAATCCGTCGAGAGAATCA
>CAZDER010000005.1:6506-13411 GCA_964504505.1 uncultured Gammaproteobacteria bacterium
GGGTAAAAGTCCAAGGCACCATACAAAGTTTGTTCATTGTACCATCTGTTGACGAACGAGGCGATTTGTCCTACTCTCCACCCATCTTCTGCGTGCCTTGGCGGACTGGCGAATTTACGCACAGCGTCCACGGCCTCCGTAAGAATGCTCTGTCGTATGTCCGATTTAAAAACTCTGTTGGAGTCGAAAGAAGGCTCGCTCCCTTTTCCAAAAGTCAACGATGTCCTCAAAGGTGTCGTGATCGCAGTTGGTCGCAATGAAGTCCGTTGTGATTTAGGCGGCATCGCCATCGGTCTCATCCGCGGTCCTGAACTCGATAAGAATCTCGATTTACGCATTGGCGATGAAGTCGAGGCCACCGTAGTCGAGCTCGATAACGAATTTGGCGAGCTCGAATTGTCGCTCAAAGGCGCTGGTCGCAAACGCGCTTGGGATAAGATCAAAGACATCTTCACTCAAGGCGTTATCCTCAAAGTCAAAATCCTCGATGCTAATAAAGGTGGCTGTATCACCCGCGTGGAAAATGTGCCCGCCTTTGTGCCAGTTTCGCAACTTTCTCCCAACAACTATCCACGGGTGGCTGGCGGTGAAAAAGCCAAGATTCAAGAAAAGCTCAAGCAATTAATCGGTCAAGAGTTGGAAGTTAAAATTCTTGACGTCAACGAAGAAGAAGAAAAAGTGGTGGTGTCCGAAAAAGCGGTCTGGGAAACTAAACAAGAATCTGTGCTTGCCAAACACGAAGTCGGTGAACGCGTCGAGGGTGCCGTCACGGCGGTGACCGATTTTGGTGCCTTTGTCCGCTTTGACGAAAACCTCGAAGGTCTAGTCCACATCTCCGAAATCGCTTGGCAGCGCATCGATCATCCTCGCGATGTGCTCAAAATTGGTGATCATGTGCGTGCCGAGATCATCAACATCGAAGGCTCAAAAATCTTTTTGTCCATGAAAAAATTGGTGGATGATCCTTGGAAGAGCGTGGCTAGCAAATACGCCCTCGGTCAGTGGGTCAAGGGTCGCGTGCTCAAAATCAATCCGTTTGGTTTATTCGTCGAGCTTGATCAAGATATTCATGGTCTCGCCCACATCAGCGAGTTGTCCGCCAAACCCGTCAAAGATGTCAACGAGATAGCCCGCATGGGTGACGAGTTCGAGTTCCGCGTGATCTCGATTGATGCCGAAGGTCACCGCATGGGTCTCTCGCTCAAAAAAGCTAAGGAAGAAGCTAAGGAAGAAGCCGTCCCAAGCGAAAAATAATCGGCGTCTACCCAACTTATGAATGCCACGACTCGTAATCTCGTCGTCATGTTAGGCACCATCGTACTCATCGGTGGGATCTTTTCGATGGTCAACCTCGAACCGCCTAAGATGCTTGATGTCGGTACTTTTGTCTCGCGCGTTCAAGCTGGTCAAGTCGAACGGGTGGTGGTCGAAGGCAATAAGTTGAACGCTACTTTCAAAGATGCGAGCAAGGCTACCATTGATAAAGAAGCTAACGAATCTCTGTCAGAACTTTTGCGCAACTATGGCGTGGATGCGGACAAGGCTCGCCAAGTACAAGTTACCATCAAAGAACCTGGCGGTTTAAGCTACTGGGCGGGTGCTATTTTGCCGACTTTTATTCCGTTCTTGTTGATCTTCGGCTTGATGTTCTTTTTCTTTCGCCAAGTTCAGGGGCAAAACAATCGCGCCATGATGTTTGGTCAATCCTCGGCTCGCGAAACAGCTAAAGACGATAAGTCCAAGATCACCTTTCTAGACGTAGCCGGAGCGCGCGAAGCCAAGCAAGAGTTAATGGAAGTCGTAGAGTTTCTCAAGAGTCCTGATAAGTTTTCCAAGCTCGGCGCCAAGATACCCAAAGGCGTATTGTTGATGGGTTTACCTGGAACTGGAAAAACGCTTTTGGCTCGCGCCGTCGCTGGCGAGGCAGCTGTCCCGTTTCTGCATATCAGCGGATCGGAATTCGTAGAGATGTTTGTGGGTGTCGGTGCTTCGCGCGTGCGTGACTTGTTCACCAAAGCCAAAAAATCGGCACCTTGTATCATCTTTATTGATGAAATAGACGCGGTTGGTCGTCAACGCGGGGCAGGTCTCGGCGGCTCGCACGACGAACGCGAGCAAACACTGAACCAAATCTTGGTCGAAATGGATGGTTTCGAGCCAAATCTTGGCGTGATCGTGATCGCTGCTACTAATCGTCCCGATGTACTTGATCCAGCTTTACTGCGCCCCGGTCGTTTTGATCGCCGCGTCGTGATTGATCCGCCCGATATCCGCGATCGTGAAGAAATCCTAGCTATTCACGCTAAAAACAAACCTTTGAGTGCCGATGTAAAGTTGCGCAAACTAGCCGAACGTACGCCGGGTTTCTCGGGTGCCGATCTGGCCAACCTCGTCAACGAAGCGGCAATTCTTGCAGCCCGTCGCGACAAAACCGAGGTAGGTATGCCAGAACTGCTTGAATCAATCGAAAAAGTCATGCTTGGTCCCGAACGCAAGAGCCATATCATGAATGACGAAGAACGTAAGATCACCGCCTATCACGAAGCTGGTCACGCGCTTGTCACCCACCTTTTACCTCATGCTGACCCTGTCCAAAAAGTCTCGATCATCAGTCGCGGCCGTGCGGCTGGCTACACCATCCGCTTGCCGCTTGAAGATCGCCAAATGCGCCATCGCCGCGAATATGTCGAGGATATCGCCCTGATGCTAGGTGGTTACGCAGCCGAAAAGATCATCTTCGGCGATATCACGACTGGTGCCTCGAGCGACATGCAGCAAGCCACGCGCATTGCCCGCAACATGGTCACGCAGTGGGGCATGAGCGACGCGCTCGGTCCGCGTGCCTATGGCCAACATGAAGAAATGATTTTCTTGGCTCGCGAGATTCACTCTAGCCGCGACTACTCCGAACACACAGCCGAACTGATTGATAAAGAGATCGATACACTCATCGCCAATGGCTTGCACACAGCTAACGAACTCATCGCCAAACATCGTGACGCCATCGATCGGATCGCCGCGCATCTCATCGAAAAAGAAATCATCGAACGCGAGGAATTTGCCAAGATTGCTGGTCTGCCGCCCGGGAATGCTAAAAACATCCACCGAGAAACCCCCGTCGAAAAACCATCCACCTAGGATGGTTTTTGGTGTTCATGCTATCCTAGGGATAATTATGTCCCTTACCCCTCACCGTCCCTTTTATGCTGACATGTTCCGCGACGCGTGGGTGAGCGCGTGGCGCATGCGTTGGGCTTGGGTGATTGCACTGGGTGCAGGCACACTTCAAACTGGCGGCATCATTGATGTATTGTTGCGTCTTATCCGAGAACGCGTCGTGCTTTTGTCTCCACTTGAAACAGCCCCCACCTCCAACTTCTTAGCTAACTGCTACGCCTTGATTCTCAATGCCGACGGCGCTTTCAATCAACTCATCATGGTCGCCAAACTTAGCCAGATGTTCTTGCTCGCGCTCCTCTTTGGTCTAGCCGTACTGACATTTGTTGTTTTGTGTCAAGGAGCACTGGTCTACTTAGTTGGTGTTCGTGGACGCTTTACTCGCCCAACGCTAACCGAAGCCTTCCAAGCTGCCGGTCAAAGTTTTTGGCGAGTAGCCGCCCTCAACTGTCTCCCGCTTGGTGCTTATCTTCTAGCTTGGTTTATCTTTTTAGCACCCTTCGGCACCCTTATCCAGCTCACCACCGTCCCAGCTGTGCTTGCCTACGTGTTAGCCGTGATTGCCGCGCTCGTCACTGGCTTTATCGCTACTAGCCTCCACCTGCTAGCCTTACAAATCGTCGTGCTCGAAGCTGCTCACCTCGAAGCTGCCCTCAAAGCAACCTACGTCCTGTTCAAACGCTCGTGGTTCACTATCTTAGAAACAGCCGTGTTCATTTTTGCTATGAACGTCGCTCTGTTTATGACAGCTTTGCTAATTTTTACTCTACTCCTGCTGCCATTGCTTGCTTTCGTAGTGATAGTTAGCATATTTCAGATGCCGCTGCTTGGAAGCGTGTTAATCCTCGTCTGTGCGATCCTCTTTTTAAGTATAATGCTCGCGGCCGGTGGTTTCATGATCGTTTTTCAATACACCGTTTGGAATCGCCTTTCGACACGGCTCAACAAGAATCTAGCCCCATCAAAACTCGTGCGCCTTGCACATCACGCCTTAAACCGACTGCATCGTCAGTGATAACGGTCGAAATATGCCCTCCGCTTCCTCCATCGAAGAGCTCATCAAAGCTTCACAATTGGCTAAACAAAAAACCGCTCCAACTGAAGGGAGCGTTGTTCAACCTGGAACAAAAATCCCAAAAAAGACCGCAGCTAAACCCATCGAAGAAACCCAAGGCAGCAAACTCAAGGGACGCATGGCGGAAATCGAACTGATCGAACGTGAACGCTTGACCCAAGAAAAAGCCATCGAGCTTGGCTTGCCGCATGTCTCGCTCCATCAATTCCCGATCGCGCCCGAAGCTATTGCTCTCATTCCACGTGCCAAAGCTAACGAAGCCAAAGCGATAGCCTTTTACACCCAAGGTGACGATATTCGAGTCGGTATACTGGCACCGTCTCCTCTCGTCGACGCACTCGTTGCTAAGCTCGAAAAAGAGACGCGTGGCGAAGTAAAACGTTATCTCATCTCATCAGCCAGCTTTGCCGAAGCCGAAAAGCTCTATGATGCTCTGCCCGATGTTAAAGAAGTAATTTATGGCTATCGCATCGAAGCTGCGGATCTAGCCAAGTACGAAAAGGAGATTGCTAATCTCACACAGTTGCAAGAACGCATTAGCCAGGTTTCGATCACCGATGTCATGACGCTCATTATCGGCGCAGGTTTGCGTTCAAGTGCTTCCGATATTCATGTCGAAGCCGAGGAAGATGCTGTTCACGTGCGTTTTCGTATTGACGGTCTTTTGCACGATGCTGCCCGCTTGCCTGCCAGTTCATGGAAACAGGTGATCTCGCGCCTTAAGCTCTTGGCTGGCGTCAAAATCAATGTTACCGATGTGCCACAAGACGGCCGCATCACCATCTATCTCACTGATGAAAAGATTGATATTCGTGCTAGTTTCTTACCAACTGCCTATGGCGAATCGGTGGTCATGCGCCTATTGCGACCAAAAACTATCGCGCTCGAGTTTGACTCGCTTGGTGTGCGCGGACTCGCTCTCGAACGGCTAACACGCGAGATCGAGCGTCCTAATGGCATGATTATCACCACCGGCCCGACTGGTTCTGGTAAAACCACCACGCTTTACGCTATTCTCAAAAAGCTCAATAACGCCGAGGTTAAAATCATCACGCTCGAAGATCCGATTGAGTACAAAATCAAGGGCATCAATCAAAGCCAAATCGAACACAACAAAAATTACGACTTTGCCAAAGGTCTGCGTTCAATCCTGCGCCAGGACCCAGATGTGGTCATGGTCGGCGAAATCCGCGACCTTGAAACCGCCGAAATCGCTATCCAAGCCGCACTTACTGGCCACTTGGTGGTCTCGACTATCCACACTAATAGCGCGGCTGGTGCTATTCCGCGTTTTCTCTCGATGGGCATCAAGCCTTTTTTATTGGCACCGGCACTTAACGCCGTCATCGGACAGCGTCTGGTACGACGCCTGTGTGAAGCTTGTCGTGTGCCAGCAGTTTTGACGCCTTCGCAACTGCGCGAGATTACCAAAACCCTCGAAGCCATCCCAGAAAGTAGCCACGAACGCCGCGATTGGAGCAAACTGGCTTTTATGGCACCCGGACCTGGCTGTGAAACCTGTAACAAAATGGGCTACAAAGGTCGAGTGGGTATTTACGAGATATTTACCATGAGCAAAGCGGTCGAGGAGGCTATCCTCGCCGCCAACGTCTCCGAATACAAAATCGCCGAGATCATCACCCAAGAAGGCATGCTAACCATGGCGCAAGATGGTCTGCTCAAAGCGCTCGACGGCTTTACCAGCGTCGAAGAGGTGCTCGCCGCCGCCAATATCGACACGACCGTGGATGAACCTGTGGTCTAGTGTCTTGATTTGACCCTCTCCATCTCACCCGTTATCATAGTCATACAATTTAAGACTATCCAGAGTGCAGGTGAGGGATTTGGCCCTTTGACCCTGCCGGCAACCACTTCGCTACCACGCGGAGACGGTGCCCCTTCCAACCCCTTGCGGGAAAGATATTTTAGAGCATCTCTTTTCCGTCAGAAAAGAGATTTTTTTATTCTCTGCTCTTTATTCCCGATTCTCTTTATTTCCTATGTCCCTCCCCTTCTCTACCTACACCGTCGAGTCCGTCACTTCTGGTCATCCCGATAAGGTCTGCGATCAAATCTCCGACGCTATTTTGGATGCGTATCTCAAAGAAGACTCACACAGTCGCGTAGCTGTTGAATCTTTTGGTTCACATGGGCTGATTGTGATTGGCGGTGAAGTCACAAGTGCTGGCAACGTAGATGTTGAAGCCGTAGCACGACGTGTCTACCAAGACATCGGTTACACCGAAACTCCGCAGATCATCGTCCACCTCGCCAAACAATCGCCCGATATTGCTCAAGGCGTAAACCCTGGCGGTGCTGGCGATCAAGGCATCATGTACGGTTTTGCCTGTGATGAAACTCCCGAGTTACTACCTCGAGCTGTAGTCCTAGCTCATGCTTTAGCTCGTGGTCTCGAGCGACTTAGGCGTGAGCACCCAAGCTGTGATTGGTTGCGACCCGATGGCAAAACCCAAGTCACGATGCGAGACGGACGTGTGGCGACGGTGCTTGTGAGCACCCAACACGACGCCAACGTCTCGCAAGAAACTATCCGTGAAACTCTCATCAAAGACTTGATTGCTCCCCTGATCGGCGATCTTATACCATCCCTAATCAACGCCAACACATTGTTTCAATATCCACTCATACCCGA
>CAZDER010000006.1:0-4098 GCA_964504505.1 uncultured Gammaproteobacteria bacterium
TCGTATCGATGGGGTATCAACCTGTTCGGCGACCTTCAGTCTTACGGCAACCACCAAACAAATTAGGGGAATCGTGAAAGATACGGCAGACTTGCTCATGTCAAACACAGAAGTGTATGCCTATGCGCAAGGAGGTGCTGGTACACGTGCTCAAACGGGGGTTGATGGAACCTTCACGTTGAATGTAGGCGATGGGAGCTATATCGTTGGAGCGAATGCGCAAGGAGCACAGAGCCGTCAGGTGTCGGTCGTGGTGGCTTCGGGCGCTTCTCCTTATCTCTTCATAGATGGAGCTAGCACGGCAATAACGACCGCTGCGGCTGCGAGCAGCTTTATCCTTCGTGTCGCGAGACAGGGCTGCACGATTTCTGGCAGAGTCACGGATGGGACAAACGTTATCCAAAATGCTGGTGTTTCCGCTAGACCAGTTGGTGGTTTTGGTGGAGTGAATGCCATGACGGACTCGGCGGGTACATATACGTTGTATGTTGGTTGTACCGGTAGCCATGGAGTAAGAGCGTTTGCTCCAGGGTATGGAGGCATGTCTGCACAAACCGTGGTTATGGGCGGCTCGAGTCAATCATCAATCAACTTCTCGCCAAGTTTGACTGGAACCTTTTATACGGTGAGCGGTCGTGTATATAAAGATACGAGTGGAAATGGAGGGTATAATAGCGGCGAAGAAATTCAGGGGGCGTTTGTACGCATCAGCAATGGAACATCGTTTAACGAAGTCGTGTCTGATGCAAGTGGTAACTACAGCGGACGTGTGAGTGCTGGTAGTGGCTTTACGGTGCGAGCGTTCTTGCCTGGGATTGGTGATACGCCTTCTCTGGCATCGTTTGGAGTGAGTGGGAACGTGGCGGACAAAGATATCGTGATTGGTGCTACACGCACGATTACCTTCGTTTCGCCTGTGGCACTTCGTGATGGGTTTGTAAATGCTCTTATGACCACAGGTACTGGATCGTATGCACAATTCTCCAACACTACTTCGGTGACCATGACGCTGCCTGGCGGTAGTTATAAGATTCATCTAGATGTTCCGGGTAGCAATCTTACGGCGTTGAGCTTAGTTTCCCGCACGGTAGGGGCTTACAACGGTACGACGGGCATGCTTACGGTGGGTGCTAGTAATGAAATAGTAGATATCACCATGCCAACCTTGCGAGTCATTTCTGGTACGGTCACGGCTAATTCGGTGGGGATCGGCGGAGTTTGGGTCCAGCTCGTTCAACCAAGTACTGGTTTAAACATGGGAGTGAGTACGGATAGTTCAGGTAATTATTCGCTTAGCGTGGCTAATGGAAGCTATACCTTGAATGCTATGAAGGCTGGTTATTTTGGCACGCCTCTAGCTCTGACAGTCACGGCCAGTGCCGTTATTCCGATCACGCTCACGCAGTCATCGCTTAGCATCTCTGGTCGAATCTTTATTGGTGCAACGGGTGCGGCGAATGCTTTTGTGCATGCAGAGCTTCAGGGGGGTGGATTTGCTGGGACGCAGGCGGATGCATCGGGAAACTACACGTTGTCCGTGACGGCTGGAAGTTGGCGCGTGTTCGCCATGGCGCAGGGATACCTAGAGGCAGCACTTGCCACGAATCCCGTTGCGATCGTTGCTACATCAGTTACGGGAAAAGATATTACACTCACGGTGCCGGTTACACTCAATCCGCCAGGCTCGCAACCTATGGATACTGATCTAGGTGGTACGATAGATGATCAGACGGCGGGTGTCCGCTTGGTGATTCCTGCAAACGCGCTTAGTTATGATGGGGTATCGGCCATTGTCAGCTACTCTGAAACCAACAGTACACCGGATGCACCTGGAGCACATGCCTTACCGGGGTTTGAGTTCACCGCTCAAACGGCAGACTTAACGGCTCTTAATCTCCTCAATGAGGATGTTACCATTCAACTTGATTACACGCCGGCAGAATTAAGCGCACAAACGGGTGCGAATGGTTCTGCGATTGATACGTTGGCAGAAGCTCGTGACATTGAAGTTGGAGCATACAACCCAACCACATTGACTTGGGACACAAATCCAACCACTATGAGTTGTTTAGCGGCAGATGGATCAAGCATCGTCTCTCCTGTTGCTCTTAGTGACTGTACGGAAGTTCGTTTTAGCATCGTGACGGATCACTTTTCCTTGTATGCCCCCATCGTTGCCACGGATGTGGGTGCCCCAGCTACTCCATCAGGACTTGCGGGTACGGCGGGAGGTACTACATCTATCGGTCTCTCTTGGACACTCACGAGTGGAGCGACGAGTTATGATATCTATCGTAGTAGTTCTTCGGACGGCACCTACGCTCGTCTTGGGAGTGAACCAACGGTTGCATCGGGTTCAACCGTTAGCTATACGGATTCCAGTTTGTCGGCTGGTACGAGCTATTATTACAAGATGACAGCATTGAACGGTGCGGGTGAGTCAACATCATCGGTGGCGATAGTGGTGGTTACAACAGCGGCAGCGGTTGTGAGTCCGGGTGGTGGCGGTGCGGCATCCAGTCCAGCTACGACTCAACCAAATTCTACGACGAATGTGGTAAGAGCTCCGTTGCCAACCAGCTCACCTGTGGTGGTGTCACCTGTTTCTCCTGCACCAATCGCTCGACCGGCTGCTCCAACTGCTGTTGTGGCACTGACTCTTCCTTCGATATCTGTTCCTCCTCCTATTACCACAGCCCCTGTATCTGTTGGGAGAGCTTCATCCGCCATACGTCTGACCAGTACACCGACAGCTGTTATCGGTGCGAACCTTCGCTTTAGTTACGAATACACCAATCGTACGCTCAAGCCTCAAGCTGTAAGGATTGAACGTGAAATGCGAGATGCAAAGGGGAAGATTGTGAAGAGCTCCAAGGCTAATATCAAGGTAGCGGTCAGCAAAACTTGGAAAGTAAATGTGAACGACAAGCCAACCAGCGCATGGAATAAAGCGGGCGAGTACACACTTACCATCCGCATCAAGGATCAAAAATCTCGTAAGATTCTTGAACAAACTCAAAGCAAGGTCAGTATTACTGCCAAGTCTTCCGCAAAACCTTTGGTGAAGCCTCAAGTCAAGCTTCCAGTAAAACCTGTTGTAGCACCTCCGATGACGCCGCCTGTCTCCAATATTCCTGCCGCTCGCGTGACACTGCCTAGCTTGACACCGGTTATTTCCCCGATCATTCCTCCTGCTGCGTTGGTTAATATACCAGCGCATGTACAGGCGGGAGTTGCTTACGCCGGGATTGCGGATGGAGCTATCTTGACACGTGGAGGCGCTCTCCAATTTACCTATAGCTATGGAAATGCTACTGGCAAAAATCAGGATGTGACGATTACACGTGAATTAGTCGATGAGAGTGGTGTTACCGTGCAGGTCGTACGCGAAATGCGCACGGTGAAAGTAGGGACGACTTGGAGTGCTGCCGTGAAGGATACGGTTAAGAACTCGCTCACTCCTGGAGCGTACAGCCTCATCCTCACGGTGACAGACAAAAAGACGGGTAAAATGTTAAGTGAAAATGCCGTCTTCGTGCAGGTCAACTAACACGTGAGGTGAAGTCACCTTCGTCAAACACGTTCCTCGGGTTTTCGGGAGCGTGTTTGACGTATCATCTTTTGAGGTGTGCTCTCTGGACAAAACCCGCGTTTTGTGGTCTACTGCGTGAGTTCTGAAGGGAAGTCTTGCTTGTTGACACGCTTTTGAACACATTATCAATTAGGACATTTGTTTCTTGCCATGGTTTCCAAGTAGAAACGCTGCCAAACAACAAGTGTCCTCCGCTCGTATTTATGAGCGATTTCCCCCAGCCCTGACGTTTTAAGCGCTTGGCTGGTTGCTAGTTTATGACAACTCAACCGTCTACACCCACCACTCTCATGAGTCCGATTTTTTTTGGTCTTGGTCTTGCGCCAGGCTTGCTTGAGGCTCTTAATCGCGAGAAGATTCACACGCCCACGCCTATTCAGGTACGGGCTATTCCATTGGCGTTGCAAGGCAACGATGTGGTCGGTATTGCCCAAACAGGTACTGGCAAAACCTTGGCTTTTGGTTTGCCGATGATTCAGCGTCTGGCACAGACCAAGGGTCAAGGT
>CAZDER010000006.1:4108-5119 GCA_964504505.1 uncultured Gammaproteobacteria bacterium
TACTTTTACCCACCCGTGAATTGGCTCTTCAAGTTGAGGAGAACCTGCGTCGCATTGGTCGTGTGATTGGACTACGTACCGTCGTGTTGATCGGTGGCGCACCGATGGGTCCACAAATGTCTGGTTTGCGTGCCAAGCCACACGTGATTATCGCGACTCCTGGTCGCTTGGTTGATCATCTCGAACGGAAAACAGCTGATCTTAGCCGCATTTCCGTACTGGTGCTCGATGAAGCCGACCGTATGTTGGATATGGGTTTTGCTCCTCAACTCAACACGATTTTGGCGCGCGTACCCAAAGATCGTCAGACTATGCTTTTTTCGGCGACCATGCCTGCCGAAATCACCAAGATGGCAGCGACGCATATGCGCCAACCGCTACGTGTCGAGATCGCTCCTCAAGGCACAACGGCAGATCGTGTGCAGCAAGAGTTGTTTATGGTGCGTAAAGAAGACAAGGTACGTCTTTTGAGCCATCTTTTGACTGAAGTCCATGGTTCCGTGCTGGTTTTTTCACGCACCCGTCACGGTGCCAAGAAAATCGTACGCGATGTGCGTGCCATGGGGCACAAAGCCGCCGAGATTCACTCTGATCGTTCGCTTAGCCAACGCCGTGAGGCACTCGAGGGTTTTCGTTCGGGCAAGTATCGTGTCTTGATTGCGACGGATATCGCAGCACGTGGCATCGACGTGAAAGGTATCGAACTTGTCATCAACTTTGATCTTCCCGATGATGCCCAAGATTATGTGCATCGTATTGGGCGCACTGGTCGGGCAGGGCTCGCTGGTCGAGCCATCTCGTTTGCCACGCCAGATCAACGTGCCGATGTGCGCATTATTGAGCGTCTAATTCGTGCGGTTATTCCACAAAAAACTTTACCTACGACTTTGCCTTCAGCACCACCTCGACCTGCCTTTGAAGTACTAGAACGACCAGAACGCAACGCAACTCCGCATCGTTCATTTCGTAGTCGAGGGGCTATGTCGTTTGCTACTTCAACTGCTTCTTCTC
>CAZDER010000006.1:5129-12936 GCA_964504505.1 uncultured Gammaproteobacteria bacterium
TCCAGCGTCTCCGTATGGTCGTAGGCGTCCAGCCTTCCGTGGCGGTCACTCTTCCGGCCCCTACGGTCAAAGTGGCAGCCACGGTCCACGCGGACGAGCACCACGCGGTCGAAGATAATTAAAACCAATAAAACATCCCGACCTTCGCGAAGAGCGGGGTGTTTTTTGTCGCATAAAAACCCGTGTGTTACTCTTACTTAAGAGTTTTATTTTCTTAGCTTTTAAGTTTATGACTTCAAGTCAAAAAAAATCTTTCAGCAAAAGAGACGATAGGATCCAAAAGGTTGCTGCATTGAAGCGAACGATAAAGAACGCAGAAGCTCGTTTGAGAAATCTAGCGGTTTATGTGAGATAGATGAGGATGATTGCTATGACAAAAACATTTTCACCAGAACTTAGACAAGTGTTAACTAGACGTGCTGCTAGGCAGCCGGAAGCAATAGTTAAAGAGGTTGCAGACAGTGTGGCATATAGCCGAGGGGAGAGACCTTTTAATCATTATGATCCCAAACGAGTAGAACAATTAACTAGGCAGTTGGCTGACGAGGCGACGGGGGCACTCTTCACTTTTACGGGAGACGTGGATGCTTTGGAACAACGCATTGAAAGTTTATCAGATGCAGCGTTTGAACAAGAACTGAACAGATTAAACCGAGAAGCAGTGAGACTGCTTGAGCGTATCAAGAGATACCCTGATGATGCCGAGGAAGGTCGCAGATATTGTCATGAGTTTACTCACGTCGACGAAGTACACAGTATCGAAACATTTCTTGAGCGTCGGGCGCAGCATTGGATCCCAAGAAAGCAAGATATAGCTCGCATCGTAGGGTTGGCGGTTGATATGCATAAACAGCTTATTGAGACTGGTATGAAAGATCCGAACCAACCGATCAGGATACTTGATATTGGTGGATCAAATGGATTTTTAGCCCAACTTATTTTACGTCATGCCAAAGAGTCTGGGATACCGAACGAAGGTTTGAGGATAGACGTGGTAGATCCAGACGCGCCATCTATCGGGAAAGCTGCTTTGGCCTACCAAGAAAATAAAGAGCTTCACTTTTTTATACAGAATGCAGCGCAACATGCAGAGGCTGTTCATGCAGGAGATCCTGTTGCATCTAAACTTCTTCAGGAACGTAAACAGTTTACCGAACAGTGGAAAGAGAGTTTTGATTTTTTAGCTCGTCTCGAAACTATTTTTGAACAAGACGACCAGAATAAAGAAGTGAGCGACGATACTTATCTTATGATCATGGATTCGGTTCACAATAATCTGATCGCTTCAGTGATATCTGATAGAGCAGAAATAAAAACCGTTGGCGATCTGTTGTCATGGTTGAGCGATGTACGGGAGCAGTTAAAAGAAAAAATGAATATAGAAATGGAAAATATGAATGGCAGGACAGAATATGCTTTGGTGAACAAGCGTCCCGACTATGACCTAGTACTCAACTCGTGGATGCCGCCTGGTATCGATTTTACACGTGACATTAGGGCGGTTAACGGAGCAGCTATTCTCTACACGATGGAGCGTTTAGGCGCAACAGGGATACAGCCAGCAGCCGAATATCCATCTAAACCGAAAGAGCCTGGCGAAGAAGGTAGTTACGATCCTGGGTATATGTATGCTATGCATGCCGTTTGGGTGGGACCAGGCACGCCTGAAGTAAACCAAAAAATTTCAGGTCAACATAGTTTTTGGGGCGTACCAGACGCCTCCAACGGATTTATTGTTGAAGTGAGGCACGGATGCCCTACACCAGAGATCAAAGAACCACAGAAACTGACACCGTATCCATGGGAAGCAGCTGTTGGGAAGGTTTATGAGTTTAGTGATCGGGTGGAATATTTTGACTATTATACAGTAAAAAGCTGGATGAACTTTTATAATCTTATGCGAGACATCGTTTCTTCTGAAGAAGAAAATGAGCATACGCCCGATGCTGCTGCTACGTGATGGCATTTTCCAGCATGTTAAAAGAAAAAGATGGCGGAGATTGTGTTACACTTGCCCAATGCGTTTTTGGTTGGTCATGCTCGCGGTCGCGGTCGTTCTTTATTTGCGCGTGTTTTTTGGAATGATTGGCGAAGTAGGGGCGTTCGCAGTTTTGTTTTTGGCAGTTGTCTGGCAAGGCTACGTCACGCTCCACGCGCTTGTTGGTCGACGTTGGAATGTAGATATCATTGCCTTGTTAGCGATGGTCGGTGCGCTCATGACGCACGAGTGGTGGGCGGGTTTGGTGGTACTTGTCATGCTGGTTGGCGGCGAGTGGCTAGAGACATATGCTTTTCGACGTGCTCAAACGGAGTTGGCGAGTTTGCTCGCACAGGCTCCAACCGTTGCCCACGTTAAAGTTGGCAGCCAATTGCGCGATACGCCCGTCGAACGTCTGGTGCCTGGACAAACGCTGATCGTGAAACCTGGCGAGCTGATTCCAGCCGATGGGATCGTGACAGCTGGAACCTCTACGCTCGATGTTGCACGTCTGACGGGAGAGCCATTACCGGTTGACGTTTCGATCCATGATCGGGTCTTGGCGGGTAGCTTGAATCAAGGTGGATTGCTCGAGATGCGCGTTCTCTTGCGTGCCAGCGAAAGTCAGTATAGTCGTATTCGTGCGTTGGTCGAAGAGGCGGCGCGGCACAAGGCACCACTTGTGCGTTTGGCGGATCGTTTCAGCGGATGGTTTACGTTTATCACGCTCGGAGTGGCTATTTTAGCCTGGATAATCTCACGCGATCCGTCACGCGTGCTGGCTGTTTTGGTCGTGGCTACGCCTTGTCCGTTGATTTTAGCTACGCCAGTCACGTTTCTCTCGGGTATGAGCCATGCTTTTGCGCGTGGTATTATCGTGAAGCATGGAGGAGCGTTAGAGGTTTTGGCTCGAGCGCGGGCGATGGTGTTCGATAAAACTGGCACGCTCACTTTAGGTCTGCCGCAGATTCGTCGTATCAAAAGCGATTATTTAGCTACGCGCGAAGTTATACGGATAGCCGCTTCACTTGATCAAGGCTCGACTCATGTTTTAGCCAGTACGCTCACAGCCTACGCTAAAGAAAAGCATATTCCCTTCACTTTTCCTGCTCATTTTAAGGAGAATGTGGGTCAAGGCGTACTGGGCACGTTGGATGGATCAGTCTATGCGTTTGGTCGTCTCGCGTTTCTTGAAACGCATGGCGTTTTGATCTCCGCTCAAGTGCGTATATTGCATGAACGCGAGCAACGGCGCGGCGAGCGCTCGGTGTATCTGGCGCGCGGTACTCGATTGGTGGGCACGATCACGTTTGCCGATGTACTGCGTCCGGGTTTACGCGCATTATGTCAACGCTTGCGGCGGCAGGGCATAAAACATCTCACGCTGCTGACTGGCGATCGGGCTGGTCCAGCCCAGCTAGTGGCTCGAGCGATTGGCATAAGCGACGTGCAGGCGGAGTGTTTGCCAGAAGATAAGCTCGAGGTCGTGCGTAAACTGCAAACTGCTTGGTCACCAGTCGTGATGCTAGGGGATGGTGTGAATGATGCGCCAGCCCTAGCACAAGCAGACGTAGGTATCGCCATGCTGGGAGGTTTACATGAGGGTGCTTCTTCGGAAGCTTCGGACATTGTGATTGTGGCGGATGAGGTAGCACGAGTAGAGGAAGCGATGTTGATCGCCAAAAAAACCATATCGGTCGCCAAAACTGGCATATTTGTAGGTATGGGCTTGAGCGGTGTTTTGATGCTGTTTGCTTTAGCCGGTTTTATCCGACCGTTGACTGGTGCTTGGTTGCAAGAGTTGATTGACGTGGCGGTGATTATACAGGCACTGCGAGCGCGACGGGCTTGATTTAGAGGGAATCCATTAACACGACCAACCTAGCTTTATTACCGCATATAGTGCTATTGTTTTAATCAAGAAATAAACCTATGTACGATGCCCTGTACAAACTCTTTCGGGTCTTTTTTCCTCACCAACATCCGGCTTTAGTCAAGCGGAAATATGGCATCCCAGAAACAGTAAGCCTCAATGTGCGTTTAACATCTGACGGTTGGTTTATCGTGACTTCTCCAGAGCTACCAGGTCTTGTGACGCAGGCAAAAAATCATAAGGAGCTGATTGAAATGGTTAACGACGCAATCTTATGTTACTTTGACGTGCCTAAAAAAGAAGCCGATATTGTGTATGATAATTTCAACATCGGTAATCAAGTGATTCAGTACAGTGGTCAATTAGTGACTAAAGTAGCCTAACCATGTGGGTGAAACTAACTTTGATAGAAGGCGTTGCATCAGAGCCTTGGGTAAGCTTGGCTTTTACTTAGACAATAAACGCAGTGGAGGACACGATAAATATCGTCCGCCGTTAGAAATTCAGAAAAACATAAAACCACCGCAACCGCCTTTTATCATGGTACCCAGGCATAACGATTTGCATTGTCAGGCTGAAATATTAGCCGAATTGGGGCGTATGGGAGGAGAGGCTCTTTTGGAAGCGTTCAAGAAACATCTCTGATTCCCGTTACTTGCCAAAAACGCCAACGATAGAAGGCGCGACGAATCAGGACGGTGAAACGAGTGTTGAAGACGAGGAACTTGAAATCGAAGAAGCCTGTCTTGCCAAGAATGAGGATGTTGCCTCTTGAAACATAGCGAAAAGTCAGCAACGGCTGGTGTTTTAGCTGGCGCACGACGTTCTTGGCTAGCACACTTGCCATGCGTAGGGCAGTTTGAGCATTTTTTGGTATAGGCATATTGCCTTCGCGATACGTGACAACATCGCCAGCACCGAAAATATTAGGAGCGATAGCGAGCTGCGCATCAATCGGCAAGTAGCCAGCGCGATCAGTCTGTAGGTCGGGCGTCATCGTGATACAATTGGGTTCGATGCCGGCAGTCCACAAGATGCAGCCAGCCGCAAACGCAGTTTGCACAGTCGTAACTTGAGTTTTGTGCACGGCGGTTACGGTTGCGCCAGTGCAGACAGTGATGCCTTGGGCGGCAAGGAGCATGTGTGTGCGCTGGATGAGTCGGGGTGGAAAATCTGGCAAGATTTCTGGCGCGGCTTGAAGCAGTGTCCACGATAAGTGCGTTTTAAGCACAGCGTAGTTTTGCACACAGTGCGTTTCGACCATCTGTTTGAGGGCACAGATTGCCTCAACACCGCTGGCACCAGCACCGACTGCTACAAAGGCTAACAGTTGCTGACGTTCGTTGTCGTTCGTTGTTTGCGCAGCTGCTTTGAGTTGTCGTTCTACGCGAGCATGAATACGGTGCACGTCAGCTGCGGATTTAAGCGGTAGGGCATATTCCTGCGCGCCTGGAATGCCATAAAAACATGGTCGCACGCCTTGGCAGAGCACGAGTACGTCGTAAGCTAGCGTCTCGACGCGGTTTTGTGCGGTTGAGGCGGTGTAACTTAAGGTTTGTTCCACACGATCGACTGCCGTGACGCAACCGTGTATGAAAGTAAAGCCATCACGCTTAGCAATGGTTTTAAGTTCCGCGCACAACGACGAGTTTGGATAATCAGGACTTCCTAGAGCGTCAATCAAGAGCGGCGTAAAGAGAAAATGATCTTGCGCATCTAATAGAGTGACTGTGGCATCGCTTCGCAGCAGCTTTTTGAGCTCCCGAGCCGTCGAGAGTCCCACGAAACCCGCACCAACAATAACGATGTGTGACATAGAAGGGTGAGGCAAAACTATCCCCTCTGCCTTCGGCATCTTCCCTTATCTTAAGGGGAGAAATGCTCTAAGGTGGAGAAGCTGTATACCTCCACTTAAAATAAGGGGAGGTGTCACGAGTTAGACGAGGGACGGAGTGGATAGGTATTCTTTAGCGTAGCGTTGCATGGTATCCTCGAGTGCCTCTTGGATCGGACGCATCTTGATGCCGAGGGCGGCGAGTCGTGGAGATTGTAGGATGCAGTTAGAACGTTGTTTGCTGGCGAGACCAAGATCGACCAAGGCTTCATCTTCAATCCATTCGTTGGTGTGTGAAGGATCGACATACATTTCATACAAAGCCATCAAGTCTTTATGACGCAGCGTGCCTTCATTGACGACGTGGAAAATACCCTCGCCTTGTTTTTCTATCAGCTGTCTGCAGGCAGATAAAAGATCTTCGACCACGCTGACGCTATTTTCTACGTCAATGATTTTTGGATAGGTAGCTAATTTATCAATCAAGTTACGCGAGTTGGGCAGCCAATCTATCGGCATCCGCAAGCGAGCGATACCTATGCCTGATAGTTTAGACAGAACAAGGTCGGCAGCATATTTGGTGCGTGAGTAAAAAGCACTTGGATTGGCGAAGTCCTCCTCTCTCCAACCTTGCGGATCGGGGGATGGTCCATAAAAAATACAACCTGAACCAAGCTGTAGTAGGTAAAGATTGCGAGCGCGACATTCTTCGGCAAGCACGAGCGCGCCGACCACGTTAGAACGATAGGTTTCCTCTTGATGTGTCTCGCACCAATCGACATTAGGTTTACCAGTTTTACCAGCCGCGTTGACGACGGCATCGGGTTTGAGTTCTTCGAGTAGGCGCGCGACATTTTCACGATCATCAATGCGCACCTCGGACAGCATGGCATCTGGCCAAGCTTTCTTCATACGATTGCCAAGATAGCCGTTACCAAAAATGAGGATGTTCATATGGTAGTCAAATCAAAAATCAAAAAGTAAAAATCAAAAAAAACTGTGGAGAGAACATTTGTGTGAGGAACGTATAAGAGAATGTAGTGTATGTGCGATCGTTTGGCATATTTTTGCTTTTTGCTTTATGCTTTTTGATTTTTTATGAGTAATGGCAACCACCACTCTTGGTGATCTTTATACCACACAATGGTTTCACGAATGCCTTGTGCGAAGTCTACTTGTGGTTTCCAGCCCAACTCCGTTTCGAGCTTGTGCGGATCGAGCAGGTAGCGTTTGTCGTGCTGCAAACGATCAGGGACGTAGGTTTTGAGAGAAGCTGGCTTGCCGAGCGTGGCGAGCACGGCATCGGCAATCGCCTCGACGGATTTTTCGACGAGCGTGCCTATATTATACGCTTCACCTACCTTGCCTTGGTGCAAAATAGCATCAAGCGCGCGGGCATGGTCGAGGACATGAATCCACTCACGACGATTTTGGCTGCTCTTGAACAAGGGGAGGGGAATGTCTCGTAGTGCGTTTGTGGTGAAAAGAGGAATGATCTTTTCTGGAAATTGGTATGGACCGTAATTGTTGGCGCAGTGGCTGATGGTAACGGGCAGTTTGAAGGTGTGGAAGTACGCCATCACGACATGGTTAGCGGCAGCTTTGGAGGCGTTATAGGGCGTCTTGGGCAGGTAGGCATCTGTTTCGGAAAAGAGACGCGTGTCGTCGAGTTCAAGTTCGCCAAAAACTTCACAGGTGGAGATGTGATGGAAGCGTTTGATGCCTGCATCTTTGGCGGCGGCGGCGAGTATCTGTGTGCCGAGGACATTAGTTTTTACGAAGATGCCGGGATCGGCGATAGCGCGATCGTTATGTGATTCGGCGGCGAAGTTAACGATCCAGTCCACGCCTTCGAGAGCTGGACGAACTTTGGCGTAGTCTCCAATATTTGCATACACGAAGCGATAACGAGGGTTGGTGGCTACGTCCGCGAGATTGGCAAGATTGCCTGCGTAGGTGAGCGCATCAAGATTGACGATGTAGTCATCTGGATACTTGGTCAGCCAATAGCGAATAAAGTTCGAGCCAATAAAACCCGCGCCGCCAGTTACCATGAGAGTGTGCATAAAGTCTTTTCTCATCCGCCAATGATCCCCAAATGGGGTAGGTCAGCTTTTGAAGG
>CAZDER010000007.1:0-12896 GCA_964504505.1 uncultured Gammaproteobacteria bacterium
GAGATGAGAATCCCGCATCCCATTTTTGCGTGTATTTTCTTCCCATAAATCCGCGTACGAAGGAGATTTTTATCGTTCATCACAAAAAATCTGGTCTGTGGCTCTCACCTGGTGGGCATCTTGATAAAGACGAAACTCCAGAACAAGCAGTGAATCGCGAAATTACCGAAGAACTCGGCGTGCACGATTTTTTCACGCAACCTCCAAATCCATTTTTTTTCTCGATGTCAACGATCGAGAACGAAAAGCAGACATGCAAAACACATCACGACCTCTGGTATCCGATGCAAACCGATGGCTCGGCATTTCAAATCGACACCGCCGAATTTCATACAACAAAATGGATGACGGTATCAGAGGCAAAAGGGCTTGTGACCGATCCAAGCAACCTGCAAACTCTGGAGAGAACCCAAAATATTTTTTGACATGAATATACCAGAACTTAAAAGCTTTATCCTCGAGGCAAGTAGGGCAACCTATGCATCCGGAGATAAGTCATTGCAGGAGAAACAAGACGACGGATCGACCACCATACCCCTGTTGATACGAGCACGAACTACTAAAGGGAAAAGCTGGTAGGCGAGGGGACTTTCACAACCGAACAAAAATAAAAATTGCTGGGCTAGTTTAGACCACTGTACATTGTACCATTAAGGGTCGCACAATATATCTTATACGACACATAAGGTAGAAAAGCGTTCTTTCTACCTTATGTGTCGTATAAGATGACGAAGCTTTTACAACGCTGTTAGCGTGCATAAAAGCTTCGTTACGCACTAAAACAAGCCTTATCTTACATACACTCGGCCAGGTATTCTCACGTCTACGTACTCGTGAATCTGAAGATCCTTTGATTTTTGTTTCTCAAAAGCCCTATATGCCTCTATTTGCGTTTTTAAGGTACCAGAGGACGTATCAAACCAGACCGCGTAACCTGACAAGGTTTTTACGCTAATCTTTGTGCTTGAGGCTGCTGCGTCAGGCTTGATTTCACGATACCGAATGCCTTGTTTTTGTAGCTGGGCAGCCACGTTTAACCACGTCTTGATTGTTTGCGCGCTGATTTGTTGACCTGGCTGTAAAATAGTTTGATTATCAATAGAGAAAACTGGCGTGTCAGATACATTTGAAGTTAGTTTGCCGTTAAGATTCGTTTCCATGTTTTTCAGGTCTTTGCTCGAAACTTCTTGCTTGATTACGCCTTTAGTGTCTACCCAAAACACCTGGGTGGGTGTCTTTAGAATAAACTGCTTAGTCCCCTCCTCCACTGTGAGTCGTAAAACGTTATAACTGGTTTTATCCACAGTGATGCTTTTGACCATGAGCCGCGCTTGTAAACGACTCCTGATGTCTTCGACTGGCAAGAACCATAACTGGCGAGCAGGTTGCCAAATGGGGCGTGGACGCGCGTCTATCACGGCATACACTTCCCTCTTCACTTCCACCGGATCAAGGCTCGTCACTCCCCTCACCTCAATATCGTGAAGCATAAACGCCTCACTCATAAAAAAAATATATGCCCAACTTACAATCACGACAAAAACTAAAAATACAAAAAACCACCCCCGAACGGATCCGTGTGCGGCATTTTGACGGCGTGTAAAACGGTTTTGCGGTGCTTGGATACTCACACGCTGGCAGTATAGCAGAGATTTTTTCTTCGAGCAGTAAAACCCCGCCCTTCGTGAATGGCGGGGTTTTACTGGTGCCGGGAGAGGGACTCGAACCCTCATGACCTTGCGATCGCGGGATTTTGAGTCCCGTGCGTCTACCAATTCCGCCATCTCGGCTGATCTGAACGTGTAGCGTTTTTCACTCGCCACACTCTAACGATCCATGAACGACATCGTCAAGGAGTTCTGGTCTCGCTATTCGACCACCGATACCTTAGCAGTTTGACACTTACTCGAAAAGCGTCTACGCTCGCACTACTAATTCACGATTCCTCCATTCCCGATTCTCGTTCAGCGGGGTAGAGCAGTGGCAGCTCGCCAGGCCCATAACCTGGAGGTCGCCGGTTCAAATCCGGCCCCCGCAACCAACAAAACTCACCCGCGAAACGGGTGAGTTTTGTTTTTACGTACAATAAAAAACAACGCACCCGTAGCAGGAACGCGAGTGAATGCGTTGCCGTGCTCTTTCGGATGCGTGTGAGAGACCTTGGTTTCTGCTGCTAGACAATCCGTTCTGCTTCGTCGAAAGCCTCGACACGAAGGAGAAGATCATCCACTTCTTCGGTGTTTTTTGGAGCGACATTGATCGCGGTAGTTACTCGCACATGGGTCACATTCGCCTTCTTCGCTTGTTCTCGTCGGAGCATGATCTTGTCGAGTTTAGCTTCTGCAGTTTTAATCTTTTTAAGACACGACTGACGTGCAGTCGGATCCTTGATCTTCTCTACTCGTTCTTTGGCACGTGCCACCTCTAGACGATACCTGACCATGTCCTGTCCAAGACGCGCCATCACCTCGAGTCGCCGGCGTTCCTCATCACGCCGAGCACGCACTCGTTGCGTTGCATAGTCCATGAACTTTGCCATGTCAGCCTCGAAGAGAAGCCAATCCGCCTTCGCGATGAGCCACGCAACAGGCACAAAGACCAAGTGAGTCAGACTCCACCACAGCAGTCTTCCACCCCAGAGCAAGAGGAACGCGGGAGCATACGGCAACATGATGAAGAGCCACGAACCGAGATTCGTAGGTACAGCCCATTGCGTTTTCCCTCTTGTCTTTTTCCTGCCCTCTATGAGAAAGACAATCACCATGCTCAATTGAATGAGGGTGAAAGTAACGAGACCGATCGCGGCGAGCGTACGCGGTGACGCACGAGCCGCGATAGTTCGAGGCCGTCTAGCAAGATAGTCAGCGGTCGCAGTATACGTCGCAGAATCCACGCTCTTGTTAGCATGAAAACGTAGTTTGAGCTGCTGCAGACGCTCCCGAAGGCTCATGACAGGATCTGCGAAAACCGGGGCTGTAATAGGTGGGATATCAGGTCGTACTACCGCCCGATGATTCCGATGATTCGCATAGTCTGCATAGCTCATGCGACGACCCTCGGGCGTTGTAGCTCGTTCAAGATCGAGTACCAAGCGAGCGTATGGGTGTTCTGTTACTGACTGAACGGAGTTCTCAAGACGGTAGATGGCAGCAACCTCATTGTATTCTCTATTCCATGAGCTGGCCGCTGTAAACGGGAAGGTAAAGCAGCTACCACCAAAAAACAGAATCACTAGGCTCCAGACAATGGCACTCCGACGGATCGCAGCGAACTCCTTCCAACTAACCTTGTACACCTTTGTATCCTCCTATCGGTCTGATGTGACCGATGTACTAGTAAATCATAAAACTCCACTTCTGTTTAGGTTCGGTCCTTAAAACCCCCACCCCACCAAAACTGCTAAAATTACTAATTGCATCGCGACACCTGCCATCAGCGGGATGTCCCCTCTTTTTGAGGTAACCAAGTTATGAAAAAAGAAATGTAGGCGATGAAACCAGCGGAGTCGTTTGATGCGAAAAACTTCATACAAGGCTACCAAAAAATCTGGGAGAACTGATCCGATAATCCCCGTCGAGATAGCTAAGCGATGTTGAATGAGATCAGTGTTAAATAAACTAAGCACAAACATCATGGCTACTAGAGAATCAATCGTCACATACGCCAAGGCTCGCTTCACGCGCAAACCTGAAACGTAACCTTTGTACAGGCTTGAGTCTCCGTGTGGGATGATATCCGTCAAAAAATGGGACGCTACTCCAAACGCAAACGCCCAAACGGGCGCGTCTGGCATTTTTTCGCCAAGCAAAGCTCCGATCAAGGCATGAGTGGTAATGAGCATAACGAAAGTAAGGTTACGGTACTCCTTCGTACCAACGAAAAACACCCCGCCCTTCGTGAATGGCCGGGTGTTTTTTCCATGGTAGCGGGGGGCGGGATCGAACCGCCGACCTCGGGCTTATGAGTCCCACGCTCTAACCAGCTGAGCTACCCCGCCTCTCAATTACGTCATATTCTAAGCCACACGATATTAGCAATTCTCCGCCACCACGGCAAGTATATGTTTAGCGACTTCATCCCACGAAAACAGAATGGCTCGTGCACGACCAGCCTCTGATTGCTGGTTCCACAGTGTTCGGTCGTCAAGCAGCCTAACGATACTTTCGACCCACGTCTGACGATCTATTGGATCGAGAAGCACCCCCGTATCCCCCACCACCTCTGGATGCGCCCCGCGACGACTGGCTATGACTGGCGTGCCGTGTGCCATCGCTTCCAACGCTACTCGTCCAAAACCTTCGTGTAACGAGGGCACAAGCGCTAGGCGCGACTCTCCTAGCAACGTGTCTCGTTCATCGTCCGTGAGGTTCGTTCGACGTTCAACATTCAAGCTCGTTTCAATCGCCACGTTCCCCCACCCTGTTTGACCTGCCACGATCAGACGAACAGGGCGACCAAGCGCAAGGCACACGTCTGGCCACAATTCCAGAATAAACGAGATATTTTTCCGCGGTTCAACCGTACCCAAGATCAATACTTGATCAAGACGTTCATCCCACGAAAAGCTGGTCGCTGGAATAGCGACTCCTTCGCTCGTGACTGTCACTCGTTCAAGAGTAGGCAGGTGTGCTTGCAAAGCGCGTTTAGTATCCTCACTCACGCAAAATACGTGTCGCGCTCGCCGCAGACCGTATAAAAACTTATGCGTGGTGTACTGACGACGTAACCACGATTCTGGAAACCACTCTGGATGCTCGAAAATAGCCAGATCGTGCACCCATGGAAACGTTGGCGTATCAATTTCCCACGATACACTGCCCGTCGAAGCAAAAAAAGCCTCAAATGGTGGCTCGGTGACACATTGAAGATCGAAGGCTGGTGCCAATTTTTGACAGGCTTGCCATAATCCAGCCGTGGCCTGCGCTATGCCTGTGCCTGGCTTGCCATGACAAGGTAAACACCGCAGATCAAAGCCTAAACGTTTCATGGGTGAGTTGAAACCACGAGCGCGGCTTGACGGAAAGTGCCTTTTTGTGGCCATGTAAAAGCTTGAAAAGTCCAGTAAGTCAAGGCTTTAACATCTTGAAAACGCGCAAAGTGGTTTTCACTGCCGAGAACAACCACAATCACCTCGCGACCTTCTTTATTGCGCGTCGCTTGCGCTAAACAAAAGCCAGCTTCTGGCAAGGAACCTGTTTTACCAGCCACGATTCTATAGGGAGCTTGATTCAAAAACGACTCTAACAATAAATTAGTGCTCTTAATCAAATAGGGTTTATTGGCACGGTGATCAATCAAAGTGACTTTTTCTAGTTTAGTAATGTCGCGTATTTCTGGATAAGACAGAGCCGCTCGCAAGGCTAACGCCACGTCATGTGCTGAAGCTTGGTTGCGACTATCTAAGCCAGTCGGATCGATAAATACAGCTTGTGACATGCCTAGTTTCTGGGCTTTACGATTCATGGCTGCCACAAACGCCGTTTCTCCTCCGCTCGTGCGTGCCAAGGCATTTCCAGCTAGGTTGACCGAACCGACCAACAACGCACGCAACAACTCACGACGCGTAAATTGCTCACCCTCTGGAAAAATAGGTCTACCCTCTTTAGGATCATCCTCTTTAGTGACAGTGATTATCTCATCTAAATTAGGTTTCTGCTCAAGCAACGTCATGGCCGTGATCAGTTTTGATAGACTGGCGATTGGATAAGCTGTCTCGGCGTCTTTTTCGTACAAGACTTCAGCACTTGCCACATCCACCACGATCGCGGCTCGAGCCGTAGTTTCGACGCCAAAAGAGTTGGTATCTTTTTTACTGGGAGGTTGCGGACCAGCCACATACTGGGCGACTGGAAAAGAACGCTCAAAACTAGGTTGCAAAACTGGAATACGGGCTTCTCTCACTGCAAGTAGGCTAGCGAGTGCCAAAAAAGATTCAGCGAACATTGGATTCTAGTTGATCTAATACCTGCTCGACCGTAGCATGCTTATGCAAACTCAAGAAATCTGGCAAAGCTTCCAAGCGCGTCAAGCCAAGATACTTCAAAAAATCAAGCGTGACTTGATAGACTGGTTGTCCTAAACGAGCTTCCTCACGGGCTTCGACTAGGCCGCGTAACATGAGATTACGTAGAATTATGCTCGACTGAACCCCGCGAATTTGTTCAAGCTCTGGACGTGTGAGGGGTCCGCGATAGGCTAGGATTGACAAAGCTTCAAGCGAGGCTCTAGACAGTTCTGCTTGTGCTTCTAGCTGCAGAACCCGACGTACAATTGTCGCGGCCTCGACATGCGTGACTAGCTCGACTGTTTGATCGTGACGGATCAAACTAAGACCGCCGCCTTCGCTAAGACGCCTCTCGAGCTCAGTCAGAGCGTTCTCGATCTCCTCAAGCGAGGTTTCGCACGCGGTGGCTAAAGCACGCAAAGTGACGGCTTCGCCAGAGACGAATAAGACTGCTTCAAGCTGGGCATCAAGTTTCATAGGTGAGAAATTTCAATATCCTCGAACAAGTTTGGCTGCGTCGCTTGCAGCGTACATTGTTTAGTAAGTTCTAACAGGGCTAAAAACGTCACGATCAGCTCGGCTTTATTCTTAGTCTGGCTCGTCAGTGTCCGAAACGAGGTTTTGACAGCTTGGCGCACTCGCTCGATCAGCTCTGCCATTTTTTCTTCCAACGTCGCCACGCGTTCTAGGGCGGCTTGCGGCAGCTGCATGAGCGGTTCCAGCCGACGCACCAGCTTAACGAATAAGGTATGAAGATCAGTCGGCGTGAGTTGCGCTGGAGGAAAAAAGCCGACTCCGCGCGACACGTTTCGTCTAGGACGATTAAAAGAACCTGCACCTTTTGCCACCATAACCTGCAACTGTTTAGCCGCTGCCACAAAAACTTGGTAGGCGCGTAACTGACTTGCTAGATCAACCCCATCGGAAAGCTCCGCCTCCTCAAAATTAGGTACAAGCGCTTTTGATTTGAGATAAACCAACTTGGCCGCTATCACTAAAAAATCAGCTAGCTCTTCGGACAACATTTGCCCGCGTCGCTCCTCTAAATAACGTAAAAATGGTTCCGTCGCTTGAGCCAATGAGACGTCGGTAATTTCTAATTCCTCGCTCTCGATCAACTGAAGCAAGAGGTCAAAAGGCCCAGTAAAGTTTTCGATCGCGACCGCGTAAGCCATGGCTAAGTCTCAAGCTTGATATGCACTTCTTTGAGGCGTCGCTCTTCCAATTGTGAGGGCGCACCCATCATCAAATCACGAGCGTTACCATCTTTAGGAAAAGCCGTCACTTCACGAATATTTGCTTCACCTGTGAGCAGCATCGCAATGCGGTCAATCCCCGGCGCAAAGCCACCATGCGGAGGAGCACCATAGGTGAACGCCTCTAGCATATGACCAAAACGAGCCTGCTGCTCTGCCTCGCTGATTTCAAGCAGAGCAAAAATACGTTTTTGTAAATCACGTTCGTGGATGCGAATACTGCCGGAACTCAACTCGTAGCCATTCAAGACCAAGTCATAAGCATTGGCACGGATAGACATGAGATCAGTACCTGCCATAAACTTTTCACGATCTTCATCGTGGATAGAACAAAAAGGATGGTGCTTAGCCGCAATCTTGCCGTCTTCATCAACCTCGAACATGGGAAAATCTAACACCCATGCAAAAGCTAATTCGTTAGGATCGTGTTTGTTTTCACGCAGGTCAGGCTTATCATTACCGTATCGTTCCATACTTTCCGCATACGTTAAACGCGGAAACGGACGCGAGCTGATGCGTTTTTCAGGAAATAATTGTTCAACTAGCGCAATAAACATCGCCTCCGTATATTGTAAAATGTCTTCTTGCGTCACAAACGACATTTCAAAATCAAGTTGCGTAAACTCCGGTTGACGATCACCACGCTGGTCTTCATCACGAAAACAGCGCGCGATCTGAAAATAACGTTCAAAACCAGCCACCATGCACAACTGCTTAAATTGTTGCGGCGATTGAGGCAGAACATAAAATTGACCAGCATGTAGACGTGATGGAACCACGTATTCACGCGAGCCTTCGGGTGTTCCCTTCATCAAAATGGGAGTTTCTATTTCTACAAAATCATGTTTATGCATGTACTCACGGAAAAACGTGATGATCGTGTCACGCAATCGTATATTCCGCTGCATACGCCCCGAACGAAGATCAAGATAGCGATACTTGAGACGAAGTTCCTCGTTGATACCCGCCGTGTTCTCGAGCTCAAAAGGCAAGGTTTTGGACTCGTTTAGAATTATCACCCGTTTAGCTACGACTTCAACCGTACCCGTGGGCACATTAGCGTTAATTTGTTTCTCACTCCGTTTTTGGACGATGCCATGGATTTCGATACAAAACTCGCTGCGTAGCTCTTGCATAGCCTCTACAGAAGCCTCGTCCAATTCCGCCGGATGCAGCACTACCTGAACCACCCCAGTTCGATCGCGAAGGTCAATAAAAGCCAGCTTACCCATGTCCCGCCGCGTATTGACCCAGCCTTTCAAAACCACAGCTTCACCAACACAGTTAACAGTTTCGCGCGTCATGCTTCGAGACATAATTTAGCCATCATGGCAGACGGGGTTTATTTCATCAATGACCACAGCCAAGAGGGGTTGCAATCAATCCGCTCATGGCGCAGACAGGCTGTAAAGCGTGTTCGTTCGCTCTTAAGTTCGCGTATCAACATAACTGGAATTAGACAGCCAAGAAAAATAGCCACTACACCCAAGCTTAGGAAAACCTTGATGATTTTAGTAGCAGATAGTTCTGACATAAAAATTAGGGAGTGAATAAACTAGCTTGGATAAAACCCTCGGGTGCTTTAGGTCCGCAAGTGAGTGTTGTCTCACTCGACAAACACAGGGTTTCGTGTTGTACGAGCAGCAACCGACCATCTGGCAGCCATAGGAGTGGTTGACCGTTTAAGGTTCGCACGACTTGACCATTGCGGAAAACACGCAGGTCACCTTTATCTGTCCCTAAAGCCACCTCGCCGTGATCATTTGTCACCATGCGGTTGACTAACCGATCGCTGCGTTCGTCAATCAAGTCAGTGGAGGTTGCCCCCGTTTTATCCACCGACCAAACCGACGAGGGCCCATGCGGCGAGAATTCTATCCCCTCTTGAGGTGCACTTTCGACCAACCAAACGCGATCATGCTCGACCCACAAGGCTGCGGTTTGATCAGATAAAACTGCCAATTCGTGGATAGAGCCACTTCGTGAGACGCTAAACATTACACGCGCATCCGAAGCGACGGCGATCAAGATGGGAGTGTCTTCATCAAACGCACCCACCAAGATTGGATCCTTATACAACGTTCCGCGCTGATTGCGCAAAACCACGCTTCTCTTGTTATTCACTACCGACCACACCCCATCCTCTGTACGACGAGTGAGTTGAGCTCGAGCCGCAGAACCTATACGCCAACCGGGAGCACTCGCACTTACCTCGACTGCCGCGCCTTCTACATCGTAGATAAAACGAGCATCGCGATCTTGCTTGGGAGCATACCGTTCCAGGAGGATTAAAGTCGAAGATGTCGACGTTGGCAGACCAAGTAGTTTAACTGCGTTATTAGTTGGTGCCACGGCCATCCCTCCGCGCAACACCAACCAACCCACGATCCCCATCAACAAGGGAAACAAAAAGGCTTTAAGGCGTAGTGATGACCAGCGATCATGTGACGGACGAGTCATGATGGCAGTATACAGTATCGGGAATCAGGAATCGAGGGGAAAAAGTAGAGTTAAGGTTCTAAACGGTTCATCAGGCGCGGAAAAGGAATAGTTTCGCGGACATGGTGGATGCCACAGAGCCAAGTCACAATGCGTTCAAGTCCAAAACCAAAACCAGCATGAGGCACCGAGCCGTACTTGCGTAGATCGAGATACCATTGGAAGTCTTTTTCTGGTAGATGATGGGCGCGAATACGTTCGAGTAAAGTCGCATAATTATCCTCGCGCTCGGAACCACCGCTGATTTCACCGTAACCTTCGGGAGCAAGCAGATCGGAACAGAGTACGCGTTCTGGATCAGCTGGATCTCGCTTCATGTAAAACGCCTTGACGATGGCTGGGTATTTTTCCACAAAAATCGGTTTGGCATATTGCTGAGTCAAAAGTGTCTCATCATCCGCCCCAAGATCATCTTCTGCTTGGATATTGCTACCCAAGCTTTGCAATTGCTTAACGGCATCGGCATGCGTCAACCGAGGAAACGGAGCGACCACCTTAGTGAGCGGTGTCTGGTTCCGTTCCAAAAGTTTAAGTTCCGTCTGACAGTTTGCAAGTACATGAGCAACAATAAACGTGATTAATTGCTCTTGAATCGCCATGTTATCCTCATGTGTTGCGTAAGCCGTCTCCGCATCCATCATCCAAAACTCGGTCAGATGGCGGCGTGTTTTAGACTTCTCGGCTCGAAAGACTGGTCCAAAATCAAAAACTTTACCAAACGAGGCGATCGCGGCCTCTAGATACAACTGACCAGATTGGGAGAGGTAGGCTTTGCGTTCGCCAAAATAATCAATTTCAAACAGCTCGGTCGTGCCCTCGCAGGCATTGGGAGTCAAGATCGGCGAGTCAAACTTCATGTAGCCATGTTCGCGCATCCAATCAAATGTCGCATAAATAACCTCGTTGCGTACTCGTTGGATTGCCCACTGTGTCGGCACGCGTAACCATAGATGACGTTGATCGAGTAGAAAATCTGGACCATGTTCTTTTTTACCGATGGGATAGTCTTCGGCTTTTTGGACTAGTTCGACGGTCGTGGCTTGCAGCTCAAATACGTCTACTTGCTTTGGATGTTTAGTAACTGTCCCCGTTACTACGCAGGCTGATTCGATCGTCATCTGCGCAGCGGCATTCCAAGAACCTTCGTCCACGCCAGTTTTGACCACAACTGCCTGCGTAAAACCCGAACCATCACGCAGTTGCAAAAATGTAATCGAACCACTTGAACGTACATTGTAAGCCCAACCCTTAATGGTCACGCTTTGCCCAACTAACGTAGAAAAATCTTTGATGCACGACATAGATAACGAGTAACGTAAAACGTGGAACGTGAATCGTCAATGAAACATAAAACGGCTCACGCTCGTCATACCTGACAAAAACTGTGAGCCGTCAAAATCAGGAAAAGAGCTGAAAGCCGAGTTCTTTCAGCGAGTCGTGGGCTGGTTTGAACGCGTGAGTGCGAGAGGCTGCTCACTTTCCTTCATAGCTACCTTCTGGCGCGTGGTAAAGGCATTCAGTCCCAACCGAGCACGCAGACGCTCAAGGTATGGGCCATGACGGCGACTAAACACGTGACGAAGATCGTAATCCCGAAAGCGAAATCCAGACTTCATGATGCGAGACCCTTTCGGTCTTGTCTTTGGCTCTAGTGCCAAACGACGAGGAGATAATGCGGTAATGTCTTAATATCGTCAACCAGACATAAGCATTTGCCTCACACTTTCAAACCCATGCGGCAAGGCGCGTACCGCGGTATGTTCGAGCGAAACCACTGCCATGCTTTGAACGACTGCCAATAAATCCTCACTTGCCGTTAGTTTTAAGCATTCTGGTAAAGGCTGGGTACTCACAAATGTAAGCAAGGTTACGGCGCGTGAGGGTAGCGGCGTGCCAATTTCATGGCGCAGAACCTCGCGACAAGCGGCACATACGATAATTCCTAGCTTAGGCATGAGATAGTTGTCATCTTTTAAGGACGTACGACAATGCCCACAATGCTCCAAGTCTGGTACATGACCTAGCATTCGCAAGATTTTTAAGGTAAAGGCTGCAAATAAAAATTGACCACGGATGGGTGTGACTTCGTGAGTCGTGTCTAAAAACACGTCCAACACTTCTTGCAAGAGCTCATAGATACAGCCATCCGGCGCACCTGGATAGGTTAAACGATCAATAAAGTCAGCAGCGGCACCAGCTAGAACCGCCGCTGATAATGATCCTCGTAAATGTGGTCGTGATGTAACCAAATGAACAACCGCTACTTTATCGAAAGCGACACCCTTAGCCAGCATGATCTCCACTTCGGATAGAGGCTCTAGGTGGCCTAGATGCTTGGCATCCAATTTTCTCGATCCGCGTGCCACAGCTGTGAACTTGCCCAGCGCACGACCGTAACACGTGAGCCAGTTGTCTTGCTCACGAAAAGGTTCGGCGCGTAAGACAAAAGCCCGATCACGAAGATATGGCATGGTAAGCATCGCGATCCAAATAGCCCTGCAAGATATTGGCAGCCGCCAAATCGTCGCGCTTGCCATGTGTGCCAGCCTCTATCCCCTGTTTCGCAGCCAGTGACGACGACCACGTCTCGTTTTCCTCTTTTACCTCGATTCCAATCGAACACAGTTGCACGATAAACCTACAGATACGCACAGCTTGATCGGTCTCGCGGTTTTGATTGGCGAGCGGATGAGGAACGCCAACAATTACGAGATGGATGCTTTCTTGTTGTATGATCGTTTGGAGTGCTTCAATCACTTGATCGTCGTCCTGACGAAGGATAACTTGCCACGGAGAAGCAATCCGAGTTTCCGTGTCCCCCAAAGCTAGACCAATGCGTGCCGCTCCGTAATCAACTCCAAGCACGCGCATAGGTTTAATTAGATGAATGCACTGTTTTTACGGCCACAACTTTTAAACGTTTAGCCGCCTCTAAAAAACGCTCACGCACTCGAGCCACGCTTTTTTCGTAGGACTTGCGTGCTGCCGCAGCACCAAAAGCTCCAAAACCGCAGTATGGCTCTTCCATCGCCCCCCACGCCAAATCGAGACCAGTTAGATATTTTTTATAGGCTTCTCCAAGCGGCGGCAATACTCCAGTAGTCGAAACACCTGCAAAGCTAAGTCCAAACGGTTGC
>CAZDER010000008.1:0-8162 GCA_964504505.1 uncultured Gammaproteobacteria bacterium
TTACGGTAGACGCATCTATACTCTCGATCCTGCCAATAACATGATCTGGCGGCACAATCTCGGCACCTCCATCGGACCTGCCTCACCCTATCTCAAACAAACTTCCGTCAGCCTGCAAAACGCGGTTAGCCTAGCCATTGATTCCAACGTGTACGTCGGTCTGGCTAATGGTCAGCTTGTCCGCTACCTATCTGGTGTCGAGGAAGCCTGGACAATGCTCCCCATTGATCCACCGCTTACCAACCTTAACGTGCTGTGGACAGGACCAGATGTAGATCGCATCGTCATCGCTGACGCTAAAAGCAAACGCCTTGTCATACTCCGTAAAGACGGCAAACTGGTAGCACAAATAACTTCTCCAACCTTGACTAACCCAGCTTTCATGACCGTTGATCCCAAAACTAAAAAGATTTTTCTAGTGGACGGACGTTCTATTTACAGTTTTGACCTGCCATAATTTTGCGAGTGTGCTATACTCGTGAACGAACGATTTAATCCGCACTTTGTCGTGTTCTTTTTTCTATGCCTTTACCTCAACCAACGAGACGCAAAGTCTCCATACCAGTCCGCGCTCCTAAAGCTCAAGCTCTGTTACCAGCTGCGTGGATGTCACCCGTGCCTCTGATGAGAGCTACCAAGCCACGTCAACGTATCACCAAACTACCGCTCGCCGTTAGCGTGAGTGCATTTTTGCTAGTGGTTGCCATCATCATCGGTGCCCTCGTTGCCTCCAGCATGGAGCGCGATGATGCCATGTTGCGCGCCAATATCTCGGTCACCCAAACCAACTTCGATCAGCGCCTACAACGACTCGAGCAAATGCCCTGCAATCTTCGCCTAGTGCCGCCCACCAAACCTGTTTCCAATGTACTGCCCATCGTCATCACCGCCGCCGAGCTCAATAGCTTGCAAGCTGTGATTGATGCCGGCGACTGGAATACCGAACCCGTCAACGAAACTATCGAGTATCGTGATAAAGATCGCCAAATCTCCTTTCGACTGCCTTACAATAAAGCTTGGGGAAACTCGACGTATAAAATCGCACCCACGGAAGCCAACGGCAGTGAAGTCATCAATTTTGGACCAAGCATACATGACCCAGTCAGCGGGGCTTTTTATCGTCGTTTTAGTCTTACGATCTTACCCTCGCCCACTGACAGACTAAAGCCCACCAATAGTTCAATCGTGAGCTCAAAGTCTTTAGGCGCTTTCACAGTGGCTACTGTAAAAAATGCTGACGGCAGCAACGAACTCCAGTTCGAAGGCAAAAAGTATCTCTACGCGCTCACCGAAACCTCCGCGTCTAGCAGTCAAACAGGCCTTCTTACCATCCCCATGAACGATACCACCGCCCTTGCCATCTTGCGCACCTTGAAGTCTTTTTAAGCTCACGACACCATCACTAAGCGAAACGCTTGCAACGCATTCTCGGTCGTAACTCGCGCCACGTTTTTGAGTGAGGTTTGGCGTACGCGAGCCACGTGTTTTGCCACCTCCTCTACATAGGCTGGTTCGTTGCGCTTGCCTCGATACGGAGCTGGCGCGAGGTAGGGTGCATCAGTTTCGAGTAGAAGTTGGTCAAAAGGGATGCGTTCGATGGTACGATCGACGGCATTTTCAGGGTCTTCACCTTTACGGAGAGAGAAAGTCGCAATCCCATTCACCGCGATCATCAAACCTAGATCAACGAGCGGTCGCGCCTCTTCCCAAGTGCCCGTAAAAGAATGGACAACGGCACGCGGCTTCCAACCTGTGCTCCACATCTCCTGCACGATTTCGGTTAAACATGCTAGCCCCTCACGACAGTGGATAACGATAGGCAGATCGAGCTCACGCGCGACGGCGAGCTGTACACGAAAAACTCGCTCCTGTTCCAATTTAGCCGCTTCAGGCTCTGGATGCGCATCTAAACGATAAAAATCTAGTCCAACCTCGCCAATTGCGACAACTTTCGGCGATGATCGAACGAGTGCCTTGAGCTTTACCGGGTCAACGTCATGCTCGTGGACGCTCCCCTCTTGTTCATCAAGATGCGCCGAGGTGACATGACTGGGATGCAGACCAACCGTTGCCCACACATCCGCCCAGGTGTTAGCAAACTCCACCCCCCGTGCGCTATTTTCGAGCGACGTGCCTATGGTGATCACCCCCATATTCTTTGCCCGTAAACGCCCAAGCACCGCCTCGCGATCAGCGTCGTAGGCAGGAAAATGAAGATGGGCGTGAGTATCAATCAGGCATGGGGGCATACACACATTGACTCAATAGACTGATGTTTGACGAAGCGAGGACTGTTCGAGGAATCCAAAAACAAATTGATATGTTGACGAGTTCCGCAGCGAGGCAGACGTCAGTCTATTGAGTCAAGTCAACGCGCTACATCAGAAACCCAAGCGCACGATAAAACACCGTTTGTGAAAAAGTGGCGATTCTGGACACTCTAATCCACGTCATCCAGGCTGGATTAAGGTGCAAAGTAATAATGACGTATGACAGCGAACCAATCAAGAAGATTCCGTCGAATAAACCTACCAGCGCACCTAAAATAGCGTACACCGTGGATAAAAACGGTAGGAGTGTAACTACTTTGAAGAACTAATCAATCATCCAAAAGATAAAACCAACCAAACGATCAGCCACGAAAAAGATCAACACAAAGACGACAATCTGAATCAATCCAAGATTGAACGGCACAAACGACTCGACGATGTGCGAAATTGGCAACGCCCATGTTTTAGCGATCCAAAAACCACCAATCGCCCCCATAAACTGACCAATAGTTTGCACCAACCCGCGCGTATAACCAAGGTAGATATGCCAAACTAAAAACAAACCCAGCAAAATATCCGCTAGATACGGTCGCAAAGATGTCCACATATATTAGAATTGTAGCACAAACCACGATCACTGATCTTTCCTTGGAAAAAGTCCCTCACCAACGAGCGGAGTTTTCTTGTTGTACCGTCTTAAAATCTCATCAGCCGTACTCGGCATGATGGGTTGCAAGGCTTGACCAAGCCAGCGGATCATGGCGGCGAGTTCACTTAGCGTACGCTTAGCGGCATCTGGATCTATTTTGACCAGCTTGAACGGTGCCTCTTTGTCTACCTTTTCGTTAGCCAGATTCACGACTGACCACACAATTTCAAGATAAGCCTTAAAATCATAAGCTTCTATTGCCTTATTCAAACGTACATCAAGTGTCTCTACCGCGAATGTTGCCGATGAGAGACCTGCTGGAAAGTACTTGTTAGCCATGGTCGCCACCCGTCCGACAAGATTGCCTAAGCCGTTAGCTAGTTCGGCATAACGCTCATTTAATCTAGCCCGAGACACGTCGCCATCTTCACCGCAAGGCAGATCATGCAGCAACGCATAACGCACTGCGTCTACCCCATACTCGGCGACCAACTCCGCTGGAGCGACGACATTGCCTAACGATTTGCTCATCTTTTGCCCTTCAACGGTAAAATGTCCATGGATGTAGACGTGGGTTGGCAACGGTAAACCAGCCGAAAGCAAGAAAGCTGGCCAGTAGATCACGTGGAAACGCATGATATCTTTACCAATCACGTGCGTACGAACGTCTGCCTGTTCCCAAAATGTCTGGTAAGCTTCGGCGTTATCAGCAAATCCAAGTGCCGTGATGTAGTTTGAGAGCGCATCCACCCACACATACATGATCTGGGTTGGATCATTCGGCACTGGCACGCCCCAATTTTCGGCACGCGCAACCGAGCGCGAGATGCTAAAATCTTGCAAACCTTGGCGGATAAATCCCAATGCCTCGTGCTTACGCGCAGCTGGCACAACTTTAAGCCGATCGGAAACGACCAGCTCTTCAAGCTGCGTTTTATACTTCGATAGACGGAAGAAGTAGTTCTCTTCTTGAATACGTTCCAATGGTTTTTGGTGAATGACGCAGATGCCAGTAGGCGCATCCTCCTCTGTATAAAAAGCCTCGCAGCCCACGCAATACAAGCCTGCATAGGTTTTTTGGTAGATGTCGGCTGGATTTATGCTTGACCACAACTTTTGTGCGCCACGAATGTGACGTTCCTCGCGCGTGCGCATAAAGTCATCGAAGCTCAAATTGAGCAGCGGCTGTAAATCGCGAAAAGCCTGCGCGTGACGTGCTACATACGCCTCCACATCTTCACCCGCTGCTTCCGCGGCACGCACATTTTTCAAACTGTTATCATCGCTGCCAAATTGCCCATGCACCGTTTCTCCACGAGCTCGATAATAACGCAACAGCGCATCAACTTGGATGCACTCGAGCGCGTGTCCGATGTGAGGCACGCCATTGACGTAAGGAATGGATGAGGTGAGATAACGAGTCATAGTTATGCGGGACCGATAATAATCACAAACTCTCCTTTAGTGCTGGTAGTTTGCAGAGCTGTTTGCACCTCGTCAATTGAGCCGCGATAGACGGTTTCGTGCAATTTAGTCAGCTCGCGGCCAACGCAGATCAGTCGAGCTGGATCAACAACCTTGGCGAGAGCGACCAGAGTTTTTTCGATGCGATGGGTTGACTCAAAGCACACCGAAGGCGTGCGACGTGCGGCTATCTCGCGGAACATGGTCTCGCGACCCTTTTTGTGCGGCACAAAGCCTAAATAGACAAACTCGTCCATTGGAAATCCACAGACCGAGATGGCTGCCGTGAGTGCCGATGGTCCTGGAATGGTTTCGACTTTGATCCCTGCCACAAAGGCTGCTGCCACCAACTTTCCGCCTGGATCGTTCACCCCTGGCGTCCCAGCATCGGAAATATAGGCGATCGAGACACCTCCGAGCAAACGCTGAACAAGTCGTGTGTAAGCTGCCTCATGACTATGCTCGTGGCAAGCGACGAGGGGCTTGTGAATTGCGTGGTGCTTGAGCAGACGTTGACTGACACGCGTATCCTCACAGGCGATCACGTCGACCGATTGCAAAATACGCACTGCGCGCAGGGTTATATCCTCCAAGTTCCCAATCGGTGTTCCCACCATATAAAGCGTGCCCTGCATATGCTATGTTGTAACAGATAGACGCTGCTTTTGCGAGAAGCTGTCCTACCTGGCACAATAGACGTGTTATGCGTTCCTTTGCCTATCTTAGTATGCTGCTTGGACTTAGTTTGTTTGGTTTTGGCTGCAAACAGCCCAGTTACAAAACGGATCAACCCACTAATTGGCGTGGTTTGATCCAAGGTGCGCCGCTAGCTAAACCAGCGGTTAAACGAGCCGTGGCTCCATCGGTTGATAGAAAACCCTTTTTCGATAAGATAACCCCGCTGCCGCTCGAGCTACCCGTACTGCGTCAAGCCCTCAAGAATCTCGCCACTGCTACCTCGTTTCGCGCTACTTTGATCTTGCCGCCAGCCGACGGTCAAACCGTGACCATGCAAGGTGAACTAACCTTTAACCGCAATCAAGGCTTCCTTGGCACGATCCGCATCACCCCACACATTACGAGCGAAGTCCGCGTGACCGATAACGAAGTCCTCATGCGTGCTGGCACCAGCACCTGGCAAAGCATCGGTCAAACGCCTGACGGCATAAAACTGCGTCTCTTTTTTCAAATTGCCTTTCCCGGTCAAGCCCGACCCAATCAACCCCTCGTATCAGATTCGGCACGCATCCTAGTAATAAAAGATGACCCCAGCGGTTGCCGTGCCTACACCTACACCGAAATCTTGCCTGACGGCGATCGCGGCAAAACTACTCTCTGTATCCAAGATAGCTTGCCAAGCTACATCATCAACGAATATCCCGAAGGCAATACCGAAGTCCGTTATCGCGACATAAATCAGCCGATTGACATCTACCCAAGCACAGCTCCCACTAAACCGTAAACCGTTTCAACAAATTAAAAAGGGGCTTATCTGTAGCATCGTATCGATGTTAGATAAGCCCCCACGTAGTAGATACTAGCCGTGGCTAGTGGCCGAAGAAGCCACGCGCGCCGGCGTCAGGCAGAGTGTAGAAACGAACACCAGCGTGCTTGCACACCTTTCGCACGTTTCCATCGCGGATCGAGCCGCTGGTTGCGAGGATGGCACGAACGCCTGCCTTGATTAGAACCTCCGGTCCATCTTCGAATGGAAAAAAGCTGTCGCTGTAGGCCACGCAGCCTTGCATGTCGTGTCCAGCATCCTTCGCTCGTTTGATGGCGAGCTCGCAACACCCCACGCGATCTTGTTGTCCGACTCCGTTGCCGATCAACATGCCGTCCTTCACGAGCGTGACGGTGTTCGAGTTCGCATGTGCTCCGACCGCCCAGGCAAGACAGAGATCGAGCGAGTCCCGAGGTTCTACTATGTCGATCGGCAACACAAACGTGTAGTTCGGCTGCATCAGAAATCCGCCCCGCACGTAGCGAAAACGCTTGGCACGATCTAGACTGCCAGCATCGAGAGTGGCAAGTGCTGGGTTCGCGAGGAACCGACAACGATCACCCTTGCGACGCAGTAGCTCAATAGCACCAGCCGTAAAAGATGGTGCAATCACCCCATCCAAGATACGACGCGTGCCTGCATTCATGTGGTGAGTGAGTAGGATGTCCGCCAGTTCTTCGTCCATCTCGTAGGTCACGAGCACAAGTCCGCCAAAGATTGCCCGCCGATCACCGTCGATGGCACGACACACAACACGCCTGCGACTACCAATGCGCTCCGATACGTACTCGGAAGAGGTCTCCATCGCAGCTCCACACGGGTTGCCGTGCTTGACCGCCAGCGCACAGGTGGCACCGTCACCACCGACAGCGACCATGTGCGTGACCGTCTGCAGGAGACGATCAAGATCGCACAGGTTGTTGTAGCTCGGAGGCTTGCCCGCCACGAGCTTGAATCGGTCGAGACCTAGCGGGTCATGCGAACCCGTCGAGTACAACCCCGCCGGAGTCTGCCAAGCATTCTCGCCGTACGAACAGGCGAGCACCTTGGTGCCGATCATGCCGTTGATCGCACCGTCGCTGTGAAAGCGCGCCGAGGCAAGTCGATAGCCAGCAATAATGCCATCCGCCTTGGCCGACAGTTCGCGACGTACCGATGCATCGACATCGCCCTCCTCTTGGAGCAGCTTCAGCACCCGCACACGATCCGCTGGATCCACAATAACGATGCGTCGACCCTTTGAACCCGATGAAACCATCGTAGGTCCACCAATGTCCGTCTTGTCGATAACGGATGCTTCGGTAGCGCCTGGCCGCGCGATCTCCTCTTCAAGAGGATAGAAATCGACACACACCAGATCGATCCAGGGATATCCCAGGGCCTTGAGCTCGTCGACCATCGCGGTTGTGGCCAAGAGGCCGCCGTGCACTTGAGGTACAAGGGTGACCACACGATGTCCGAGAATGGGACTTAGTCCAGAGATCTCGGCCACGTCCATCACCCCGACGCCTGCCTCGCGCAACTTGCTTGCCGTCCCACCGGAGGACAGAATCCTCCAACCGAGCAGGATGAGGGCCTGCGCAAATTCCACGATACCTTCCTTATTAAACACCGAGAGAAGTGCCGTCTTGCCTGTAGTCATCTGATCCTTGCTTTCTTCACCGATGCCTTCCACTATGAAAAGCGACTTGATTCTATCATAGTTGGTATCCTTAGACAAGCAAGAGACCCTACTTGACCCTCTCACTAGTCATTTGTATACTTGATTTAGCAGTCAGAAGGCATGAGTGCTAAATAAAAATCTTAAAATTGCTCTATGTTACCCCAAAACTTCACCACTAAAAGCCAAGAGGCACTTAACATGGCGCAACAGTTAGCCTTGCAAAACGGACAAGCCTCGCTTGAACCTATCCATCTTTTTTATGCGCTGCTTAGCCAAGCAGATGGAGTAGTCCCAGCCTTGTTCAACAAGCTATCTATCTCGACGACAGACCTCAAACAAGCAGCTCAAGGCATCCTTGAACGCTTGCCCCGCACTCACTCCACTGGCGGACTTGGACAGCTATACCTCTCGCAAGACCTGCTTAAAACCATGCAAAAAGCCGAAGCTATCGCTAAACAGTTCAAAGACGAATACATCTCGACCGAGCATTTGTTGCTTGGACTCGTGGACAGTCACGCCGAGATTGCCAATCTTTTAGCGCACCACTCGGTCAACATCGAGGCACTGCTTAAAGCTCTGAAAGACGTGCGCGGCAATGTGCACGTTGATAGC
>CAZDER010000008.1:8172-11767 GCA_964504505.1 uncultured Gammaproteobacteria bacterium
ACGTGGATAGCCCTGAACCAGAAAGCGCCTATCAAGCACTGGAAAAATATGGCAAAAACTTAACTGCTCTCGCCCGCCAAGAAAAGCTCGACCCAGTCATCGGACGTGATGATGAAATTAGGCGCGTAATGCAAATATTGTTGCGTCGTACGAAAAATAATCCTGTCTTAATTGGCGAAGCTGGTACTGGCAAGACGGCTATCGTCGAAGGCTTAGCCCAACGCATCGTAACAGGTGACGTGCCTGAATCCTTGAAACACCGTGAAGTCATCACGCTGGATATTGGCGCGCTCGTGGCTGGCACTAAGTTTCGCGGTGAGTTTGAGGAACGTCTCAAAAGCGTGATCCGCGAGGTTGAAAAATCGGCTGGCAAGATCATTCTGTTTATTGATGAGCTGCATACCTTGGTTGGAGCTGGCACTGCTGGCGATAGCGGCTCGCTCGATGCCTCGAACATGCTCAAACCGGCACTCGCTCGCGGAGAATTGCGCGCTGTTGGGGCGACAACTCTGCAGGAATATCAGAAGCACATCGAGAAAGACGCGGCCTTGGCTCGTCGCTTTCAACCAGTTTACGTGAACGAACCCTCGGAAGAAGATACCATCGCGATTTTACGCGGCATCAAGGATAAGTATGAGCTCCATAGCGGGGTGCGCATTATGGACAGTGCGATCCTGGCAGCCGTCAAACTTTCGACGCGCTATATTAGCGATCGCTTTCTGCCTGATAAGGCCGTTGATTTGATTGATGAAGCGGCTTCTGGACTGCGTATGCAGATTGATTCGCTACCCGAAGAGCTCGATAAATTGAAACGTGATTTGATGCGCTCGGAGATCGAAAAACGTGCGCTCTTGAAAGAGGAAGATGCTGGATCAAAAGAGCGTCTTCAAATCCTCGAAAAACACATCTCCGAGGTACGCGAGAACTCTAATCAGCTCGAACTCTCATGGAAAGCTGAAAAAGAGTTGATTGATGCCATCCAAATCGCGAAGAAAGAAAGTGAAAAGCTCAAGATAGAAGCTGAAATAGCCGAACGGCGTGGTGACCTTGAAAAGGTCTCCGAGATTCGCTACGGACGCTTGCCAGAATTAAACGCTCGTCAAAAACAGACCGAGACCAAACTCAAAGACATCCAAGGACAGCGTGGTCTGCTCAAAGACGCTGTTACGGAAGAAGAAATCGCCACAGTCGTAGCTCGTTGGACCGGTATCCCCGTCCAACGCATGCTGCAATCCGAAGGCGAACGCTTAGCGCAGCTCGAAGATGAACTGCATGAACGCGTGATCGGACAAACGGAGGCGGTTGAAGCCGTCTCAAATGCCCTTCGGCGTTCGCGTGCCGGGATCAGCGAAGAAAAACGTCCAATCGGTTCGTTTCTCTTCCTTGGTCCGACGGGTGTTGGAAAAACCGAGTTGGCACGTGCGCTGGCTGCTATCATGTTTGACGATGAGGACGCCATGATCCGCGTTGATATGTCGGAATATATGGAGAAACACTCCATCTCGCGCATGCTCGGCTCCCCTCCTGGTTACGTTGGCTATGAAGAAGGCGGGCAACTGACAGAAAAGATTCGTCGTCGACCTTATGCGGTGCTACTGCTCGATGAAGTAGAAAAAGCCCATCCTGATGTATTCCATCTCTTGTTGCAAGTCCTCGATGATGGACGCTTGACCGATGGCAAAGGTCGCGTCGTCAATTTCAAAAATACGATCATCGTCATGACATCCAACATCGGTTCAGACATGATTCTGGACTTCGGCAAACGCCACGGAGACATCGGATTTGTAGACGAGCACGCCTCACAAACTGCGGACGCAGGCTCGATCCGCGCCAAAGTCATGGACTTGCTCCGCGACCACTTCCGCCCAGAGTTCCTCAATCGTGTGGATGAGATCGTGATGTTCCAAACGCTAGACAAGAAGGATCTGACAAAGATTGTTGAGCTACAACTCGCCTTGGTCGTAAAACGTTTGCAACAAAAACGCATCACCCTCACCTTCACCGAAAAAGCCAAGAAGCTGGTCGCCGACAAGGGATATGATCCGTCTTTTGGTGCCCGACCATTGAAGCGCGCTATTCAAGATTTGATTCTCGACGAATTGGCGCTGAAGATGGTGAAGAATGAAATAAAGGAAGGGGATGTGGTGAAGGTGGATGCGATGAAGGAGAAGATTGTGATTAAGTAAAACCGCTTAAAAAGGCAAAAGAGCGCACCCGTGGGCGGCGAACGAGTACGTTCTTTGCCGCGCATGGTGCGCTTTTCAGGTCAGACAAACCACGCACCCGCACACGCAGGTCAGGTGCGCATTCCATACTCAATGCACCACCTGGCAGCCAGAAGGCTGCACTCTGCATAGACTGTGAGGGTATGTAAGGTCGTCCTTCATAAAAATCAAAAACACCCTAATCAATGGGTGTTTTTGCATGGTCGGGCTAGTGGGATTTGAAACCACTCCATCCGAGAAATATCCCTCTGGGCTATTTTCTCAACACCTGCAACACCAGCCTAACCATCCGCTCTTTATTTTTTGGATCACTCTCGGCTATAAAGAGGGTGAGGGCTGTGAGGGCTGGCGAGGTCATGGTGGCGCGGTTGAGGATGCCAGCGCGATAGAGAAACCAAATAAAGGCGTAGGCACCACTGCGCTTATTTCCATCGACGAAGGGATGATTTTTTATGATGAAGTACAGTAGATGCGCGGCTTTCTCTTCTACCGTTGGATACACGGATGTCCCGCCGAACGACTGCATCACGTTACCGACAATTCCCTCCAGACTTCCCTTGTTCCGCTCACTTCCGAACAGCTCCGTTGCTTCGCCTTTTTTGATGAGCGAGTTTTTGAAAGTCACAAGGGCTTTGGCGAGGTCATCCGCCGTGAGCACAGCCGTTTTTTTCGTGGCTCCCTTTGTCACGAGCGTGTCTTTGTCGTAGGCATCAAGAGAGAGCCATGTGTCTGCAAAAGCCGAGATCAATTCGAGAACGCTCGCACGATCAATGGACGCACCAACAGGCAAAAGATACTTGATGTTCTCAACCGCCTTTTGGAATTCGGCATAGTTATGCTTGATGACAGCTGGATTGATAGTGTAGCCCTTGGTGATGTGTTGGCGCAAAGTTTTTGTCGCCCACTGACGAAACTTTGTGGCCGTTTTTGAGTTGACCCTATATCCCACAGAGATAATGGCATCCAAATCGTAGTACTCTACTTGGTAGACCTTACCGTCAGCAGCAGTTGTTGCATTTTTTGCAACAACTGAACTCCGACTCAATTCCCCTTCTGCAAAGATATTCTTTAGATGACGAGAAACAACGGACTTGTCACGTCCAAAAACCTCGGCGACTTGATCAAGTGTCGCCCAGATCGTTTCCTTCTTCGCATCACGATGAAACTCAATCGCTCCATTCTTCGCCTGATACACGACCACACCGCTTTTCAACAGTTTCTTTTTCATACTGTATACGATTGAACCACAACCTCGCCTGAAAGTCGACGGATTTTGTAAAAACAAAGAACGCACCCGACGACTTGAGCGAGTGTGCTCTTTGCCGCGGATGCGCGAGATGGAGTTGACGACTAAATCGCCTACTCCGCGA
>CAZDER010000008.1:11777-12845 GCA_964504505.1 uncultured Gammaproteobacteria bacterium
TAGGTGGCGAAGAACAGCATGAGATCGGCAAGTGAGATGCCCATGCGGTAGACCGCCCCCTGCTCGTCCTTGCCGTGGCGGATGCGACGGAGGAGTTCGGGCACGGTCACGTACTCCGCCGAGTAGATCGGCTCGCCGTGATCGAGCTTGAGTTGCTCGATCCGTGCAAGGTCTACCTCCACAAAGTAGATGTTCGACCACGTCGCACAAAAGGTCGGGTTCGGATACATGTACGGATGCTGCGGTTGTGTGATGTTGAGCACCACCTTGGCACCCGTCTCCTCACCGACCTCGCGCACAGCACAGGCATCGCCCGCCTCGAGGCGAGGCGTCATGTCCTTGCCGATCAGCTTCGCGAGAAAGCCCATCGGAATCTGACCGAACACAACTGGTGCGTGCTCGTCGCCTGGCTGCTCTGGGTCGTTGGCGTGCGGCCTCGGCTGCCGAATCACTGCGATCCGCACGTTCCCATTCGTATCGCGACCCCAAGCTACCACGTTGACGTTGTCTGCCTCGTAGTAGATCGGCCGATCGAAGTTTGGAGAACCATCCGCGTGCAACACAACGGCCGACTTGACCTTGCCGAATGGACTACTGATTTCGAAGTCTCTGCACACGGACTGTCGGTAAAAGGCTGGACCTACGTGAACCCAACGACCTTTGCCTTTTGCAAACTCATTGAACTTTGGGTGATACTTTACTGCATCAAAACTTTTGGTTGCTGTCATGACGTTCTCCCGCTTCTTCGACTCTGACATTCCCTGTCAGCCTGGGTCACACCTAAAACGTTAGGTGAAGATGGTAAAAATGCCATAAATAAGGTTTTTTGTCAATGGCCAGATCAGGTCTGGATCAGTTCCAGATCAGGTCTAGATCTGATCCAGACCTGATCTGGAACTGATCCAACCAACTGCGCTATAACAAAAACACCCTCGATTGAGAGTGTTCTGTGTGGTCGGGCTAGTGGGATTTGAAACCACTCCCTCCGAGAAATATCCCTCTGGGCTATTTCATCAATAAGCCTGTTGCCATATACCCATTCTGATACAATAGGTTCGTATGAACCTT
>CAZDER010000009.1:0-11899 GCA_964504505.1 uncultured Gammaproteobacteria bacterium
TTCTTTGGTTTTTGACATACACTGACAGGATAAGCGGCGTCGTGAACCTTGACAAGGCTACCTATCTCCCCTATTCTTTCGCCATTCAGTGTTTCCATTTTTGCTTTTCGCCTTTCGCCTTTTGATTTTTGATTTTACCCCTCCCCCTCTCTCCCTAAATACTATGGCCCATAAAAAAGCCGGTGGTTCTACCAGTAACGGTCGCGATTCTCACGGTCAGCGTTTAGGTGTCAAAAAGTACGCTGGCGAAGTCGTACGCGCTGGAGGTATCCTAGTCCGTCAACGCGGCAGTAAAATCCGAGCTGGTCAAAACGTCGGTATGGGTAAAGATGACACACTGTTTGCCTTGATGAACGGCGTGGTCAAGTTCACTAACCGCCGTATTCGCCGTTTCACTGGTGCTTTCAAAATGTCTAAGTTCGCCCATGTAGTTCCCGTCATTGTCAAATAAAGCCACTATCAACAAACGTAAACCCCGCCCTTCGTGAAGATCGGGGTTTACGTTTGAAGCGGTTATCGCCCAGATGCTGCCGTCAAAAAACCTACGAACAGTGGATGTGGGCGAAAAGGTCGTGAGAGAAACTCGGGATGAAATTGGCTCGCCATAAAAAATGGATGGTTTTTTAGCTCCACGATCTCGACGAGGGAGCCGTCAGGTGAAAGACCACTCGGAATCAAGCCTGCTTCTTCCAACTCTTGACGATAGGCTGGGTTGCATTCGTAGCGATGACGATGACGTTCGCTGATCTCATCTTTAGCATACAGCGTCTGTGCTTTCGAGCCTGGTCGCAAGACGCAAGGATACGCACCAAGACGCATGGTGCCACCGTAGCTCTGATTGCGCAGTCGCTCTGTTTGTTCATCCATGAGATGGATGACCGGGTCAGGCGTAGTCGGATTTATCTCGGTCGTATTGGCCTGCGGATACCCAAGTACGTTACGGGCTATTTCAATGGTCGCTAACTGCAAGCCGTAACACAGACCAAGATACGAGATTTTTTTCTCACGCGCATAACGGATCGCCAAGAGCTTACCCTCGATGCCGCGCGTCCCAAACCCCCCAGGCACAAGAATGCCATCCAGACCTTTAAGCACGTCCGGCACAGTTTTTGGATTCATCTCCAACTCTTCAGAATTGATCCACACGATTTCAGGCTTGCGTTGGATAGACCATGCTGCGTGCTTAACCGCTTCGAGCACAGATAGATACGCATCAGTCAAGACAAAATCACCAGTCGAAACATATTTGCCCACAATGCCGATGCGGACTGGCTGGGTAGATGATTGAATACGCTCCAACAATGCTCGCCACGGAGCGAGATTGGCTCGCTTTTTCTTGAGTTTAAGTTTTTTGATCACCCGTTCCGCTAAACCTTCGCGTTCAAGATTGAGTGGCACTTCGTAGACCGAGGCTACATCAGGTGCGCTTAGCACATCCTCTGGTTGCATACTGCAATTGATGGCGATCTTTTCTTTACGCGGACGGTCAAGCGGATGCGTAGAGCGACCGATGATAAAATCTGGTTGAATGCCTGTGCCGTTCAAGGTACGCACGGCATATTGCGTCGGTTTGCTCTTCATTTCTCCCAAAGTACTTGGTACTGGCAAATAGCTGACTAAACCGACCAACACATCCCCCGGTGTCTCACCTTTCATCATGCGAGCAGCTTCTAGATACAGCACGTTTTGATATTCCCCCACCGTTCCGCCAATCTCGATAATGGTCACATCGGCGTCGTTCACTTTGGCGGCAGTTTTAATTCTACTGATGATTTCCAGCGGCACGTGCGGCACGACTTCGACCGTCTTGCCGCCATAACCCAAAGCTCGTTCACGCTCGATGACCGACAAATAGACTCGACCTGTAGTCATGTAGTTTACCCGTGTAATATCCACATCTAAAAAACGTTCGTAGTTGCCGATGTCTTGGTCTGTTTCATCGCCATCCGTAGTTACAAACACCTCGCCATGTTCGACTGGGTTCATGGTGCCGGCATCCACGTTGATGTAAGCATCGATTTTGACAGCCGTCACACGCAAGCCTCTAGCCTGCAATAGTGCCCCATGTGAGGCCGAAGCAATCCCCTTGCCTACTCCAGACATAACCCCGCCAGCGATAAACACGTAAGTGCGACGTTGTTTCATAATTTTGGAATGATAGCACAGTAAACTAGTTGCTCAACAGACTTGACGCTTGAAACGAGTGGACTTGACGTATGCCGCACAATGCTTCAAGAATAGTGCACCACTCGGTAGAAAGGACTGTGAGATGTCAGACATTAGCCAGCATTGGTGTCTCATCGTTGAAACGTTGGCAAGCCTTGAACGTGCCCGGAACTTTGATCACCCACGCATCGTCCTGCTCGATCTAACGCCCCGCGATCAAGCCACCTATGAGATCCTGCAAGCAACCATCATGGCGGACATGATCGCGCGCATGATGCACTCGACGCACCACTACAAATCGGCACACTATGCCCCGCTTAACTGGGGTGTGCGCGTCGATCGAGGACAGGTGCTTGGCTTGGCTTTCGTGGAGCTCTCGCTGCAAATCCCCGATCGGGGCATGCACCATCGCACCAACATCCGGGTCGTTACCAGCCTCAAACACCCAGGTTGGACGCTCGAGGCATCTGGTCGGATGGATCTGTGGCGAGCTGGCTGGGACATCTTCAAACAGCACCACCCCGAGGAACCTCGCCCACACTACGCCATCAACGCACGCAGCTTCGTGGAACTGCCTAACGCCGAAGTCATCTCGACAATCAAAGCACTGGTCAGCGAAGCCGACCGCGTCCACACCCTCTTCCAACGTCTACGCTCGAGCTACTAAAATCCACCCACGTCTCTCATTACGCACGACCTCGTCGTGCGTTTTGCTGTCTATTTTCCGTAGCGACGCTGCCGACTGGCATACTCCTCCAGTGCCGCGTCAAGATCAGTTTCTAAAAAATCAGGCCAATGTTTCTGGCACCAATACAGCTCGCTATAAGCCGCCTCCCACAACAAAAATCCGCTCAAACGCTGCTCGCCAGAAGTACGAATGATAAGATCTGGCACTAGCATCTCTGGCCAATACATAGCAGAAGTGAGTGCCGCTTCGTCCACCGCCGCCGCCTCGATCCCCTGCTCCACCAAACGTTTACAAGCATCCACGATTTCAGCCCGTCCGCCATAATTAAGCGCAATGACTAACGTCATTTTGGTATTGTTCTTGGTTTTTGCCTCTGCCTGTTCAATACCCTCGAGAATCGAAGCACGCAGCCGATCACGCCTACCAATAACCTTGAGTCGAATGCCTTTTTGATGAAAGTCTTCCAGATCATTACGCAACGCCCATTCCAACAAATCCATCAAATAACCGACTTCATCCTCCGTTCGCTTCCAATTCTCGGTTGAAAACGCCCAGATTGTTACGAGCGGAATCTGGCGCGTCAAACACCAATCTCCCAGCTTCTTGACGATTTGATAGCCAGCACGATGCCCCTCCAAACTCGGCATCCCATGCTCACGAGCAAAACGCCGATTGCCATCCATGATAAAAGCTAGATGCTGAAGCGGAGCCATAAGCATAATGGAAGATAGCGTTATTTCTTGGTACATATTTACAGGTTTTTTAAGAAAAGAGAAGATGGCATCGACAATTGGAACTTTCTAATATCGCTTTCAATCAAAACTCGCTGAACATCGGTTCTATCAATCAGTGCCCTGGTCGGCCTTATATCATTTCCATTTCCTGATTTATTTGGAATGGAAAAGCCAATATATTCGATTTTTTTCTTGAAACGGAATCGTATCCAGTCAATCATTGGCACCAAATCCGTGTCAGAGCTCACGAGAATCGCAGCGTCATATTTATCGTCCAAAGCCGCGGCAACTAAATCGGTGGCAATTTTTACATCTATACCCTTTTCTCGAAAAGCCTGATAAACAATTTCGGTCACACCTTTGTTTCTTATTTTTTGATAATCAGCGATCCGCTCATCAATGATAATTCTTTCTGTACGTTCACGGAGTTTGCTGGTTTTGATCTGCCAAACCGTCTTCTTGAGCACATTAAATAGCTGTGTTTGTCTTGCCATCACATGCCTGCTTCGTTCATCCCCCTCCTTCTCCCTCACTGTACCGATGTAATAACGCTTTCCCATTTCGGATACATTTCTTCCATCGGCTAAAAATGTGGCAAAAGCGTCAAAATCAAACTCAACCGCATGGATACCTAAAGGCTTCAAGGCGAGGTGATGAAAATTGCCACCATCAATAAAAATTTGCACTCGCATAAATGTATTATGGAACAGAATCTACCATAAACGAAAAAGTCCTGCACACTCCCCCGAAGGGCAGGCACAGGAGACTTTATAGATTCAACATACTGATTTATAGTCCTTTTGTCAATGATCTATATTCAGCTGAAAAACATGGCATTTTTTGATTATCCACAACCCAACTTCCAGTTTCTCAACACCTACCGATGCCACCGAATCAATCCAATCTTCAATTTCAACAAACTTCAAAACTGCTGTATACGATGACTAAAGGTTTAAAAAAACGGAACGCAAATCTACACATTTGTATTTTTCGATGTTTTTGACAAGCGTTGCTATAATTTTAACACAAGGCCATGCCAGAACTCAACTTTTGCCCTCTCCACCAATTTCCGCTAGACTCGTGGTCATGCATCTGATTGATGGCAAAGCACTGGCGACGGCTATTCAGACGGAAGTTGCCGAGCGTATTAAAAGCCTATCACAACCACCTGGCTTGGCGGTGTTGCTAGTTGGCGAGGATAAAGCCTCACACTTGTATGTCTCGTTAAAAAAGAAACGTGCTGAAGCGGCTGGGATTAAGATTGAGGTGCTCGAAGCTTCAGCTGCTACCTCGGACACTGAACTCATGCATGCCATTCAAGCTTGGAATCAGCGCCCCGACATTCATGGCGTTTTAGTACAAATTCCACTTCCGTCTAACCATGACGAAAACGCCATCATTGCTGCCATTAATCCCAAAAAAGACGTGGATGGCTTTCATCCCGAGAGCATTAAAGCTCTCGCCGCTCATGCTCCAAGTTTTGTGCCACCCGTGCACGAAGGTATTTTACGTTTGATCGCAGCTACACCCCTTGATCTAGTCGGCAAAACCGCTATCATCATCGCCAACTCCAGCATCTTCGCTGATCCATTGGTACAACTTCTGAAGAGCGTTGGACTGTTCGTGCATACATTCCAACCTGACGAACTCGAAGCTCAAACCTTGCGTCGTGCCGATGTGATCGTGATCGCGATCGGACGAGCCAAGTTTCTCCATGCTGGCATGACCAAGAAGACTGCTGTAATCATCGATGTAGGCACCAATCACGACGAAAATGGCAATCTCTGTGGCGATGTGGATATCGCCACCTACGCCCCTTATGCGACATGGATTAGCCCCGTACCTGGCGGAGTTGGACCTATGACCATCGCCCTGCTTTTGCTAAACGTTGTCCGCGCGGCTACTAGCAGCCTCCACCCGTCGGTCGCGAACCAATGCTCCGGCTGCGAATGTGGCTAAGACGTAAATCACAAATAAAATGCCACTTTCTCGACTAAAACCGTTGAGGACTTCTGACCAGGTTGCCTGCGCCATCCAAGCATAAAGACCGACCTCCCAACCAACCCCAAACACTAAAAAAATACTCGCCACCAAACCAACTTGCTTCCAACTCGGAAACACTTTGCGTAACGCCCACCAGGCAAATATAAACGTCACCAAAAAATGCACGGCGTAGGAAGCGACCACGAGCGTCCAGTCAGGCAAAGGCGCAACGTCTAGATGATTAAGACCGATAATCGCAACCAAGATAACAATAAACCGCGGAATCGTTAGAAATATGGCACGTAAAAATAACATATTGTGTTTAGTATAACACGCGCTGCCAAACCCAGTAGGCCACGCCAAAGAGATAAACCGCCCCCACCAGTATGCAGATGCCCTCAAGTAGAGTGGCTCGTGAGCGTCGTTTACGGGCATAGATGCTGGCGGCAGTCAGGGCTACTAGTACGCCGTCTGCTCCCCCAAATACCGTTCCCACGATACTGACTGTCGCAAATACGCTCGGAGCCATCATGTACGTCACTACGAGCGGAATACCTGCTGCCAGTGCCAGCGCTTCACGAGTGTGTAAATTGAGATCGAACATGAGAGTGGCGCGTAGATCTTGAGTTACCACGATATACGAAGTGGCTACCGCTAAGAAACCAGCACCCGCCATGAGCGTACTGAACCAGATCGAGCTAGACAGCAATGAAGTTCCTGCCATGGTTAGCGCGAACAGCCACGACACTAACGCCGCTACCAAGGTGCCAATAATAGTCGCAAGCTGTGCTCGCCGCCGCTCTCTGCCAGCCATCTCAACCACCTCGCCCATGCCAGGGATGCCACCCAAGCTAAACAAACACACGCCGAACAAGCTAAGCGAGAGCGCAAAGTGCGACGGAGCCGAAGTAATACCGTTTTGTTGCCAAGCCCACCCGATAGCCAGTGACAACGCCACCAATAACAGCCAAGTAGCCCAAGCTTCAACCTTAGCCAGTAACCGCAAGCCACCGACTAGCACCAACACTCCGCCTAACCAAAAGGCTGTTTGCAAGATAAACGGCGCGGGCGGAATACCTAAAGGAGTCAAAAGCATAGTCAAAAAACTCGCCCCTAATACCAAATAGACTACGCTCGCACCAATCAAGTGGCAGGGATACGTCAGCGCAGCAAAGGTAAAAGCAGGTTCACCCAACCAACGCCGTACCGCTCCGGCTAAACGGATGGGCTTTTTGCTCGCAAGCTCAATGTCCACCATCATCAGATGAGTCGCGAGCACGACTGCCGTCATTGTCCAAAAGATCAAACTGGCTGGTACGATGCCTACGGCAGCAAAGGCCTCTGGCAAGACAAAGATGCCAGCTCCAATGATCGTACCTATCAAGGTTAACGTAGCCTTAAGTAAAGAGCGCATATCACGACAAGCAGTATAGCATATTTTGTAATGTCTTGCGTCGCAAAACATTTAGTGTCCCCACCCTATCAACTTGCGGGGCGTGTTCGAGCTCCCTAAGATGCCTGCGTATGGCTCCTCATGAACGCATCACTCCCCAAAATTTGGAAGCGGAGCAATCGTTTTTGGGCTCTCTGTTATTGGATAAGGACGCCATGATCAAAGTCGCAGATTTATTGACCGCCGAAGATTTTTATTCCGACAAGCATCGCCGCGTGTTCGAGGCCATGCTCGATTTGTATCGCCGCAACGAACCGATCGACATTCTCTCACTTGCCAACCGCCTAACCGAACGCAGCGAGCTCGAACAAATCGGCGGCCGTGCCGAACTTATCAGTCTTGCCAACGCCGTACCCACGGCCAGCCACGTCGTGCACTACGGCGAGATTATTCAAAAAAAAGCCACGTTGCGACGTCTTTTGCAAGCCGCCGGTGAAATCACAGCTCTTGGTTACGAAGAAGCCGAGGATGTGCAAACGGTCATGGACGAGGCCGAACGTACTTTGTTTAACGTCTCGCAACGCTTCATGAAGCGCTCGTTTATTGCCATTCGTGATGTTTTGGCCGATGCCTTTGATAGAATTGATGAGTTACATCGTGAAAAAGGCAAGTTACGTGGAATTGCGACTGGATATCGCGATTTAGACGAATTGCTCGGCGGCTTGCAAAAAAGTGACTTAGTTGTACTCGCGGCTCGCCCGTCTTGCGGCAAAACCTCACTCGCGCTTGATCTGGCTCGTCATGCCGCTGTCAAAAACCGCGTACCCGTCGGACTTTTCTCGCTCGAAATGTCTAAGGAGCAGTTGGTAGATCGCATGATCTGCGCCGAAGCCAATGTAGATTTGTGGAAAATGCGTACTGGCAAACTATCCGACGACCCGGGCAACGATGACTTTCCACGTATCGGTCATGCTCTGGGCGTTTTATCTGAAGCTCCGATTTACATTGACGACAGTGCCAATGCCAACATCATGGAGATCCGCACCAAATGCCGACGTTTGCAGATGGAACATGGTCTTGGTCTGGTTGTGGTTGACTACTTGCAGCTCATGGAAAGCCGCACCAAAGGCGGTGACACTAATCGAACGCAGGAGATTTCCGAGATAACGCGTGGACTCAAATCCATCGCGCGTGAGCTAAACGTGCCCGTCCTCGCCCTATCACAGTTGTCGCGCAGTGTGGAATTGCAAAAACCAGCTATCCCCCGCCTGGCTCACTTGCGCGAATCAGGCTCGATCGAACAAGATGCTGATGTGGTCATGTTTATCTATCGCAAAGCCGCCGATAAGAACTACCGTCCTGAAGATTTATCGCCCGAAGAGCAGAACATTGCCGAAATCCACATCGCTAAACACCGCAACGGACCAGTCGGCGTGGTAAAATTATTTTTTGACGCAGCGCGTACCAGCTTCCGTTCTCTGCAGAAAACCTCGCTAGGCATGCCTCCACCCTTCGCTCGCTCTACCCAAGCCTCTCCCTTGCCACCCGCGAGCGTAAACCCTATGATAGGTGCAGGTGATCCTTTTTAATAAGCCTGTCGCCATATACGCTTATGTCCATGTTTTCCAAACTCAAACAGTTCAAAGACCTCAAAGACCGTGCCAAACAAATCCAAGATGTGCTGTCGCAAGAATCCGTCGAGGGCGCGGGTGGTTGGGGCAAGGTCAAGGTCGTCATCAATGGCAATCAAAAAGTCCTGTCCGTGACGATTGATGAGAGCGCGATGGCTGACAAAACCAAGTTACAAGACATGCTCGTCGAAGCTACTAACGCCGCGATCGGCAAAATTCAACGCATCATGGCAACCAAACTAAAAGACATTGGCGGTCTAGATTTAGCCGCCGAGTTCGGCGATGCCATGAAGTCATAAGGCGATGGCCATTTATGTCCCTTCCCGAGCCCATTCAAGCGGCAGCTGCCGCTTTTGATAGTCTCCCAGGAGTCGGACCGCGGGCAGCTTTACGCTTTGCCTATTGGCTCGTGACCCAACCGCGCGACACTATCGAGCGTTTTGCCAAAAGCCTCCAGCAGCTCGGTTCCTCGGTAAGTCACTGTGCCGTTTGCCATCAATGGGCAGATGTTTCCCCTTGTCGCATCTGTAGCGACAGTCGTCGCGATGCTAGTGCGCTATGCGTAGTAGCCACGAGCCAAGATGTGCAATCGGTCGAAGACACAGGTGTGTTTAAGGGACGCTACCATGTGCTAGGCGGCACCCTCGACCCGATTGAGGGCAGAACGCCTTACACCTTGACTATCCCCTCTCTCATAGCCCGTCTGCAACCACTCGTCTCTACCATTCGCGAAGTTATTCTCGCCTTAGACGCAGACTTGCCAGGTGACACAACCGCCCTCTATCTCAAAAAACAGTTAGCCAATATTCCAGTCAAAATCACTCGATTAGCTCGCGGCCTGCCAACCGGAGCCGCCCTCGAATACGCCGACGCCCACACCTTGGCGGATGCGCTGGTAAATCGGAAAGAATCATGAAGATATTTCTTCCTCGACCGGAATACGTAAGAGAGGAAAAATATCCAACCCAATCTCCGTAAAAGTTTTGGCGATCGTGTTGGTTTTTTTGCCCAGCATATACTTAACTGCGTTCACCTTACCTTGATTAGCTGACAGATAGAGTAGATTCCTCGGTATGCCATTCACTGTTTGAAAACCGTAGCAATCTGAAGTATCTTTCGACGTCCGATCCGATCGCTGAAATAAAAGTCGAAAAACTATATGATCCAACGGCAATTTCGTCGTGGGAGAAATCGCGAGATAGTCGTTATTACCACTAGAAATATTCACGTGAACGTTTTTCTGTCTCGCATAAGTCAATAGTCCCTCCACCAACACCTTGATTCTGGCATAATGCGAAGTTATGTGGCTGCGACCTTCAAAGTAATTAACATCTATATGCACGTGCAAACAACTGTCTTTTTTTGATGTGCGCAATGCTTCTTTCACCATAAGTTGACCATGAGCCAATGAAGCTTGTTCGTCAATCATGCTCACGTCATGTTTAGCCTCATCGTATTCCGTTACGCTCACATTAAATGGATCTCGCTCGGTTTCCCAAGCTGTTTTAGCTCTAACTTCTGGTCGTAGAGGAATATGCGCGAGCAGCTTGAGTACACGGCTACGAGCAGCTTGATGCTCTTTAGGACGCACAGTTAGTTCTCGGTTAAGCAGAGCGCCCTGTTCGCAACACGTCGCATATTCACTACTAGTACGTTTACCAGAGAATGCCTGAACTGACTTAACTATTTTTTTCGTCCTGGTGCTGATCAGCATCGGTTCGAAGATACCGGCAAACTCTTTTAAGGCTGCATCATCAAGCTGATACATGTCTACAAGTTGCGTCTTAGCCTCCTCGTCCACTAAAGCTAACGCCACTAATTTAAGAAACAAGATGCATCTGAGCACTTCTGCGCTTGGATACTTTCCTGCAGTCTTAAACATATTTTGATTTACCCGACCATGGAAACCAAGAATATCGGTTTTTCTACTTAACACGCTTACAATCTGTTGCATTAAAAAGTTCCCATCTTCCCAAGCAACATATTCTTGATTGCTATGATCTGCTTCGGCCTCGCCGCGATAAACATGATCCACTATCTCTGGCAATAAAGCAGCGGTTTCTTTTTCATCGTTCAAAACAAGTTCGACTGGATTGACAAAAGCTTCGCCATTCTCGATCAACTGTATGCGCTCTTTTCGTGACTTTAGCCTCCATTGCTCCATCACATGCAGGTGTCTGACACACCGCATGTACAACGGTAAGCCGTAAACTGTGTAGAGATCGCTTAAGGCGTTTATACCTTGTCTTTCTGCTAGTGACAGCGTGGATGGTAGAAAGCCGTGGAGCTCTTCCAAGAATCGGTCTACATTCTTATCGCTCACTTCGATACCATCCAACACAGACTCATGATCCTCCAGACGTGTAACGTCTCCATCTATGTCTTCAATGTCTCCATATCCAAATGACTCACGGGTGTCTATCGTTGCCCGCAAGTCCTCTAGAATCCTTATTTTGTCTGGTCGACTTCGAGCCGCATCAAACGCTTGCTCAACTTCCAAGAGAGTTTTATCGTCGATATGTGAAAGAGCATAGTTCTCAACGGTTTGGCAGATTTCAGTCGGATCCATGTACATGAATGACCCGTTTTCCTTTAGAACCCCAACTCGCGTGTGAGTACAATCTCGACGGAAGCCTTCCCCACGCTCGCTGGAAACTTCAGTATTCACCACAAAGGCCGTATGACCCAGCTGGCGAAAATAGGTAGCGGCTGCCCAGGCTAAAATATGGCAATGCCCCACTCGCAATCCCTCAACGATCGTGCCGAGTTCATCTGGATGACGTTTGATAAATGCCCCCAACCGATCATCACAGACGTAGAGAAATTGTGAACCTATCCGTTCTGAAATGACTGGTGCCGCTGCCTGAACGCTGACCGAACCTTGTTCACGTTCTTCATTTGAAAGCGGCAGCGTCTGACACAGGTTTTCTACCTCCTGTAGGGTTGGAGCGAATCGTGCTATATTCACAAGAATAGGTACAGTTTCAGTCCTTTTGCGCACGACATATCTTAAGTTAGGGGTACCAATCGTATTTAACAGCCTAGTGCAAAATGGATTGTCCTGATACGGATCTTGCAACTCGAGTTCCTGATCAAGAGAGCCTACCACCACAAATTTTGCAGGCACGGGCAGAATACCACCCGTAATTCTCGTGCGTGGCAGCGTAATCATAATATCCGCATCCTTGATATCATCCAGCTTCATCACGGTCGTTACGCGTCGAGTGGCAAAAATACCGTTCTCATCCGGCAAACGCTCTATACCGTCTGTTTTAGGGATACCAAAACCGATATTAGCTTGGCA
>CAZDER010000010.1:0-11394 GCA_964504505.1 uncultured Gammaproteobacteria bacterium
GATATCGCGCTTCATGGATTCGGCTTGCTCGATAGGCAAACCGAGGGTTTTAGCAATGGTTTGGGTAATCGCATTGCCACCAGTCGCAATCGAACGCGTCACAAACGGCACACCCTGCTCGACAATGATCACGTTAGTTCGCAACATGCCTATATCTACGAGCATAATCGTCGAACGATCTTTACCGATGAGCGAACGGATCTCCGCAAAAGCTTCAGTTTCGAGTGAGACCAGCTCTAACCCAGCTTGCTTAAAAATATCAACATAAGTGTTAACCAGAGTTTTTGGTGCAGCCGTAATGAGTACGCGCGTCGAAGCTTTGACTCCCTCCTTTTTTTCACCTTTTTCCACGATCTTGATATCCAGTGACACTTCTTCGAGCGGCAAGGGAATCAATTTTTTAGCCTGGGCTGCCACTAACTCACGCATTTCCTTGTCATCAATGCTCGGCACATTCAGGATTGAAGAAAAGATCGCCGAGATAGGCAAGGCTGTAATCACTTTTTTGGTAGTGGTACGGGCTTTAGCCAACATGTTTTTGATTAGTTCTGCCGTACCAACGGGATCGCTCGCTAGTGATTGATCAAGTGTATCCGCCGGCACATCGGCATAGGCATAGGTGGTGAGGCGCGCGCGACCTTTTTCGTTGCGCAGCTCGACCAGTTTGATGCCTCCAAAGGCCATATCAATCCCAAGATAGCTAGGATGCCTCTGCTCCGAAAAGAAAGAAAAAAGACCCATAAAAAAATCTACCCACAGAATACCACACCTGCACGATCAACGTCGCCTTCTCCCCTCTTTTCTTCCACAGGTTGAGACGGTACGGGGTTTTTGTTACCGAGGACTGTTCGAGGAATCCAAAAACAGATCGATCTGCTGACGAGTTCCGCAGGCAACAAAAACCTCGTACCGTCTCAACTATCCGCCCTTTCGTTCATCGCCCGATTAGCCAAGGCATCTGCCGCAGTGTTTAGCTCACGTCGCACATGCCGATAACGCACTCGACCGAGTTGACGTTCGAGACGCTTTAACTCGCGAAAGCGTTGCTGCAAATCTAGGTTTTTAACTCGATAATCGCCGTTTGCTTGCTTGACTAGCAACTCGCTATCAGCCAGCACCTCGACTTCTTTAGCTCCCAAAGCCACTGCCCGCTCTAACCCTAAAATAGCCGCTAAATACTCGGCTTGATTATTGGTCATGCGTCCCAAAAACTTGGCGTGTTCTTCCAAAACCTCGCCAGTTTCGGTGTTTTCGATCACTACACCAATCCCAGACGGACCTGGATTGCCACGCGAACCGCCATCAGTCCGAATTATGAGTCGCATAGCGTAAAGTCCATTATACGGCATTCGGCGTTCTTTTGACCATGCCATTCATTGATAGCGAGAGTGTACACCAGATCGATGAGTACATTGACTGAAAGTTCTTTGGCGCGTTCACCGCACTTAAACCCCAATGCTTTAACACGTCTGCCTTGCGGCGTGATCAGCATCAAACGCAGATGGTTCTTGGTGGCACCAATTAAATCGAACGCGACTACTCTCACTCGGCGTGAGATAAATATCGGTCGACGATTCCCCTCTCCGAACGGTGCCAGCGACTCGATCGTGGTCGCCCACGCCATATCCACGGTCTCAAGCGAGACCTCCACTTCAATCTCGAGCGTCGGCAAAAGTGAAGCCTCGGTAAGTGCAGACGTAGCGTGGGCGATAAAATTTTGGGCAAGTTTTGGAAAATGATCCGCGTCAGCAAGAGCAAAACCGCAAGCCTGCACATGACCACCAATCCGCGTCAGCAGGCCTTGTCCCGCCAGACGTATCCCTTCGGTAATATTATAGCTCGCAATCGAACGACCTGATCCGATCCATGTGCCAGCGTGACAACCGACAACCGCGATTGGTCGTGCTAATCGTTCTAGCAGTTTGCCAGCGACTAGACCAACTAAAGCCGGCGACCAGCTTTCATTCCACAACATAATCGCGCACGGCAAGTTGGCAGTATCGTAGCGCGTAGACAACTGCGCCTCGGCCTCAACCATCATCCGCTTGGTCGTGTCTTGCCGTTCGCGATTGCAATGTTCAAGTGCTTCGGCTAACGGCTCCGCTGCCTCGTCCGTGTCTGCCAACATTAAGCGCAATGCTAGCTCGGCGTGATCCATTCGCCCGGCCGCGTTGATGCGCGGACCGAGTCCAAACCCGACAGACTCTGTATCTAGCTTACCCATCTCAAACGACGACTTCTGAATTAAAGCGCGTAAACCCGGTCGCTTAGTTTTGTTGAGCACTTTCAATCCATACGTTTCGAGCACGCGATTTTCTCCAATCAGCGGCACCATATCCGTCACGGTTGCGATTGCCACCAGATCAAGCAACCATTTTTCCCACCCCGAGGGAATATCTATGCCCCGAGCACGAGCAGCGTCCAAGAGCACACAGGCAAACTTAAACGCTACACCTACTGCGGCGAGTTGCTTAAAAGGGTAAACTTCATCTGGAAGGCTTGGATGAATAAGCTGTCCGTCGGGTAAAATGTCACCAAATTGGTGATGATCGACAACAATCGTATCAATGCCTTCTGCTTTGGCGAGCGCAATCTCATTCACACAAGCGATCCCACAATCAACCGTGATAATAAGTTTGGTGTCGCGTGCTTTCAAAGCTAAAACGGTGGCAGTATGCAGACCATAGCCCTCTTTGTCACGATGCGGAATGTAAAAATCGATGCTTGACTCTTTATTCTCGATGCCTATCAGCTTCTTCTCAATCTCTTTTAACGTAGTGATGAGCACCGTCGAGCCTGTCACTCCGTCGGCGTCGTAATCTCCGTGAACCGTGATGCGCTCACCGGCTTCTAGTGCTCGAAAAACACGCTCAATGGCTGCGGGCATGTGGCGGAATTGCGCGCCATCATGAATGTGTTTCTCCCACAACGGATGCAAAAAATCCTCAACCTCGCCCACAGTACGCAGACCGCGATTCCACAATAGCTGCGCCATGACTGGCGAAGGGACTTCGATCGTTTCTAACAAATTGGTGGGAACTACAGATGCCACCTTCCATTCTTTTGCCATGTTCGCCATCCTCGCAACCGCGCATAGGAGAAGCAAGGATGCTAACTTGTTTTAACCGCCAAACGTGCCAATCACAGGACCCACTAGAAACAAGACCGTGGCAAAGACCATAAAAGCGGCAAAAATGCGCATGGCAACCAGCATATGTCTGCGTTTCATAAAATTAGGAACGACGTAAAACTTTAATAAAAGCTTCCGCAGGAATCTCGACACCGCCTTTGCCATGTTCCAACATACGTTTTTTGCCTTTGCGTTGTTTTTCAAGCAGTTTAGACTTACGTGTCGCATCGCCACCAGACATCTTGGCTAACACATCTTTACGAAACGCTTGGATACGTTCCGAAGCAATGATTTTGCTACCCACGGCTGCTTGCAATTTTACCACAAATTGTTGACGTGGCAACTCTTCTTTTAAGGTTTCAACAATTTCCTTGCCGCGACGATAGGCCTCACTCTCATGCAATAACGTAGCCAAGGCCTCCAAGGGTTCGTCGGCTACCAGAATGTCTAGACGAACAATGTTTGAGGCGCGAAAATCCAACAATTCATAACTCAACGAGGCGTAGCCAGCGGTCACGCCTTTGAGCTTATCGTAAAAATCCACAATCACCGACGCGAGCGGCATATGGTAATGTAAAATAGCCCGCGTGGTATCGAGATATTCGGTGTTTTTATAGGCACCGCGACGATCTTGCGCGAGAGCCATGACGTTGCCCATGTATTCTTTAGGACACAAGATATCAACCGTCGCAAACGGTTCGCGCGTTTCCTCTATGTGCGATGGATCGGGAAAGGCACCAGGCGCTTTAATAAGCAGTTGCTGTCCATTAGTCTTGGTGACTTCATAGCCAACGGATGGCGTCGTGACCACTACATCCATACCGAACTCACGCGACAAACGTTCCTGAACAATCTCAAGATGGAGCATACCTAGCAAGCCACAGCGGAATCCAAAACCAAGTGCCATCGAATGCTCCGGTTCGAACGTCAATGCCGCGTCGTTGAGTTTGAGTTTCAAAATTGCATCGCGCAATTTTTCGTACTCGCTCCCATCAATCGGAAACACGCCAGCGTAGACCATCGGTCGCACTTCTTTGTAGCCAGGCAGCGACAACACGTCTGCTCCGTCCACAGTAATAGTGTCACCCACGCGTACACCAGAAATATCTTTTAGACCCGTGACGACATAACCGATCTCCCCCGCTTCCATGCGTTCCGCGCTCACATGATCTGGCTTCATGTAACCAAGTTCAAGTACCTGTCCTGATGTATCCGTAGCCATGAAATGCATGGCGGTTTGCTTAGTGAGTACGCCATCTACACAGCGAATGTAGGCGACGACACCTTGGTAATCGTTGTATTTGGAATCGAAGATGATGGCACGAAACGGTGCTTGCCGATCTCCAGAGGGTGGCGGTACATCACGCACCACGCGTTCGAGGATAAGATCGACACCCGCACCAGTTTTACCAGAGGCGCAGATGATCTCTTCACGCTTGCAACCGATCAAATGCATGAGTTCAGCCGCACGTTTCTCGACGTCGGCGTTGGGAAGGTCGATCTTATTGAGAACGGGAATGATGGAGAGATTTTGCTCGATGGCAAGATAGAGATTAGCGATCGTTTGCGCTTGCACGCCTTGTGTGGCGTCAACCAGCAAAACTGCACCTTCGACCGCCGCCAAAGAACGTGAGACTTCATAAGTAAAATCGACGTGTCCTGGCGTATCAATAAGGTTGAATTCGTACATCTTGCCGTTCTTAGCAGTATACGCCATACGTGCAGGCTGGAGTTTAATAGTGATGCCACGTTCACGCTCGATGTCCATAGTATCAAGCAGTTGTTCTTTCATCTTGCGCTTCTCGACGGTACCAGTGATCTCCAAAAGACGATCAGATAAAGTCGACTTGCCGTGGTCTATATGCGCGATGATACAGAAATTGCGAATGTAAGCTTGATCCATGGCGGTTAGAGTGCCGAAAAAGGGTTAGATAAGCAAGACGAAGACTAGATTTAGCCGCTCATTGATACCATCTCCAAATAACCATTTCAACGTCAGCGGGGACTATCCCCTCTGCCTTCGGCATCTCCCCTTATTTTAAGGGGAGAGACGATCGAAAGGAAGAAAACTATCTAAAGAGGAGAAATGCTCGTACAGGAGGAACCGTAGATCTCCACTTAAACTAAGGGGAGGTGGCACGAGTTGGACGAGGGACGGAGGGGATAGAGCCTAAGTCGCCGACAAGCCTTGCCATAGTAGAGAAGACAAGAAGTGGAAATGTTCGATGGTTTGCGAGAGATGGTGTTATTTCAACCCTTGACGTAAAGTCTCGCGCGCTGCTTTGGCGTTGGCTTGATATTGAGCGCGAGCTTGTTGCTCGGCGGCACGACGCACTGTTTGCGCCTGTCTGATACTGGCATTATGAGTGTTCATAGCAACACGAACTGTCGCACGATAAGTCTGTTCGGCACTACGCACGGCGATGTAAAAAGTTTTAATTGCTAATCGTTGTTGCGGTTTATTAGTCGAGGCACAGGTACTCTCCCACGCAACTTTAGCCACATCAACTGCGGTACGACGTGCGATAAGCGCAGCATCAACAGACGTACGACGCGCAGTCAACGCTTGGTTTTGGGTTTGACGGAAGGCTTGCAAAGCTTGGTCTAAAAGATTGCGACGGTTTTGGATAGCAATGCTCATGCTGACACGATAACGCTCGATAGCTTGGCGTTGTGCCTCTGATTTATACGTTTTGGCATCACGAATAGCCTCACGTTGCATACGCGCTGCATCGGCTTCAGCTAAACGAGTTTCGCGTCGCGTGTCTTCTGTAACTCGACGTTCTGCTAAACGGATGTCTTGGTCGCTGCGCGCGCGTTCGAGACGAGCATGGGCTTCGACGCGTGTACGAGCTAGTTGAGCTTCGCGAGCCGTAACTCGAACACTACACTGGATAGGCACGATTGTAGGCGCAACCAACACAGGCGGAGGAGAAGTAACTTCGGCTAGTGCGCTAACAGGGAGAATAAGCGCGGTGGCAAACAGAGTGACTGCCGTCAAAGAAGTAAAAACATTGTTCATAGTGCGTGAATTATGACGTAAAATCATCAGCCCTTCAAGTGATGGACTGCTATTTTAATATACCGACTAGACGACAAAATGTAACATTTCAGCTCTCACTCACATCAACGTGACATTGCTATCGGTGGCGTCAAGCGCATTTGCTCGACTGAATCTTCGCCATGATCGCGTCGTGAAGACTTGTGTGATGGTTTGCCATTCTTCCAAGCGAAGTAGGTGAGCTGCTCCGCCATAAACAAAAAGGCAAACTAAACCAGCCGCACCTCCCTGCAATAAGACTTGCCACGTCAGACGAAGCGGAAAAACTGTGCCCACTAGTTGGCGTACGACATAACCGCTCACGAGGCTAGCCATAAGAGCGATCAGCACTTTCCAACCACCTGGCCATAATGGGATACGTTCGAGTAGGCCGCGTCGTCGTAAGCACCACATGAGACCGATAGCTTGGACGATAGCCGCTAATGAAAAGGCTATGGCCAAACCCGTCACTCCGTACCAGTATCGAAAAAAGAGAGCTGCACTGACATTGACGATCTCCGCCAGAACGCCGATGCCAAACGGAATCCATGTATTTTGCTGCGCGTACCACACCCGAGCCAAGAGCGGCACAAGTGCTTGAGCCGGTAACGACACGGCGAACCAACCAACCAATCTCGCGGTGCGAATCGTGTCGTTCCAATCAAACGCGCCTTGACCAAAAAGAAGACGCACAACTTGGGCACGCAAAAGAATCAGCCATGCTGCCATAGGAATCACGAGGACGAGAACTTGTCGAGCCACCGTAGTCACAAGGCGCGTCGTTTCTCGCGTGTCATGTCGAGCTGCCGCTTGCGCAAGAGCCGGGAGAGCAGCCACAGCAAATGAGATGCCCACTAGACCGAGTGGCACACTTTGAACATTATTGGCAAAGGCTAAAACCGAGACTGATCCATCTGATAACGATGAAGCCAACACCAAAAGCACAATCAAATTGAGTTGGGTGATGGCTAACCCAGCCGTGCGCGGTCCCATGAGAGATAACATCCGACGTAAACGTGGTTCACGATAGGTCGGCAAGTCAAATGCGAGAGCGTGTGTACGCAAAACTGACAAAGTTTGAGCAAGCAAATGAAAACCTGTTCCGAGTACGACTCCGAGCGCGACACCGCGAATCCCCCACTTGGGCGCAAGACACAGGATGCCCAAAATAATGCCGAAATTATACAACATTGGTGCGAGAGCGAAGGCGATGAAACGCTTGGTAGCTTGCAACACTCCGCCCATGATCGCCGATAAGCCTAACAAAAACGGCGACAAGGCCATGATGCGCGTCAGCATAACAGTTTCGGCGATTTGGGTTGGCGAAAATCCCGACACGGTAGCCGGCACGATCAAGCCAGCTCCGAGTATAAGCATGACCGATACCACCATCATCGTAAGAGCCGTCAACGAGAGTACGCGACCAGCCAAACGCGCAGCAGACGCCTCGCCCTCTTGCTCGAGACATTCAGTGAAGATCGGAATAAACCCAGCTGCAAGTGCTCCGACAATCAGCAGGTTGTAGACAGCGTCAGGCCAACGAAAGGCAGCATAATAAACATCAAGCGCTGAACCAGCTCCAAAATGCGATGCCAATAACCGATCGCGCCACAAACCTACGAGACGCGATACAAGAGAAGCAACGCCAAGCACAATCGCCGCCGAAGTGACATGCTCGGTTTGACGATGGAATAAACGTGAAAAAAAACGCAACATGAAAAAGCGAGGGGTAGCTTAGACACTATAGTGCCGCATAATATCCGCCACGATCATCTCGGTTTCGTTAGGATAGTCTACTTTAATAATCTCGTCGCTAGTCAACCAAGATTCCACGTGTTCGCTAAAATCAGACTCAATCTTAACGAGTGTGGCGACACCTAGTCGGCGCAAGGCTTCGGCGTTACATATTTGTTCGTATTGACCACGCATCGGGATCACGAGCAGCTTCTTGCCCAAAAACAAGGCTTCGGCCGAGGTCTCAAAACCTCCAGCCGTGATCACACCTTGCGCACCTTCCAGACTCGTCAAAAATCGTTCAGTTTCGACCGGCCAGACATGTATACGTCCTGATTGATACGGCGTGCGCGTATGCTTAGAAAAAATATGCCAGTCTAAATCACGAATGCGGTTGAAGGCTGGAATCAAGTTCCGCTCATCATGAGCTGGAAGGTAGACCAACACATGCTGCCCAACATACGGCGTTAAACGACGCACCTCGGCACGAATAATCGGCGTATGGATGAAAGTGTCATAGCGTTCAAAGTGAAAACCAATTGACTCGCTACCCGGTGCAAAATAACGCAAGACCAACTCCATCAAATGCGGTCCGCCTGGAGGACGCGGGGTTTTAGGCGATAAAAAGGCCGCTTGATTGCTCATGGCAATACACGGCACGTGATGAAGTTCGGCCGCCCAAGCTGTCAGGGGCTCAAAATCGTTAATAACGAGATCGTAATGCTGAATAGGAAACATGCGCAATTCTTTGATAAAACGAGCTAGATGCAGACCGTGCAAGGTACGCACGTAATCTATACCACCGTGCTTGTCCGAAAAGAATCCCAGTCCATCGCGCTTAAACGTCCACGGCTCGCCTAAATCCAGATTCGAACAACGACCGCTGACGAGCGTGTCAACATCTCCATACTCGCGTAAACAACGCAAAATATCGCGCGCACGACTGATATGCCCGTTGCCTGTACCTTGAACCGCGAGCAAGATACGCATAGAAATTACACCCTTAGTATAGCCCAACTCGCAATACCTGCGGCAACCGCAACATTCATAGATTCTTTGATGCCTCGTTGAGAAATTTTGATCGCTCCCTGACAACGTCCAAGAAGAGACGGTGGAATGCCGGTCGTCTCCGTTCCAAGCAGGAGAGCCATTCGATCAGGCGCGGTGAAGTCGGCAAGATTTGTCGCGTTTTTGGTGATCTCAAGCGCATAGATGGGAATCCCGTCTTTTTGCAGACGTTCAAAGACCTTCGCCATATCTATGTTGTGTTCAAAAACGACTACCTTCTCTGCCCCCAAGGCGACCTTGGATATTTTCTCATCTGGTGGCGCTGGCGTGTAGCCCGTCAACCACAGCTTACTTACGCCAAGTGAGTCCGCCGTGCGAAACAGTGATCCTATGTTCTCTCGCGAACGGATGTCATGGGCGATGAGATGAAGCTCGCGCATGGCTATCGTGTAGCACACGATTGAACGGTTGTCACCGTAAAAGCGACTTCATCTGTTCTTTTGGAAGGCTTGTATACACTCAACAAACGATTGCGGACGATATTTTTCCCAGTCGTCCTGCCTGATGTAAAGCATCTCATATCGCATGTTGTTTTGATGCGCATTGGCGTCTTTACACCATTGTGCCAAACGGTCGCTCTTGCGTGGATCATCCACATCCTCCCGTCCCTTGGTTTCTACAACATAGACTGTCCGTTCGTCGACCTTCACCAGAAAGTCGGGATAATAATAGGCGATACTTCCATCTGCATTGCGATAGTCTATGCGGAATTGAATTTCAAAATAGTTCTTCGTGAAAGAGATGATATCATCACAACCATCCAATAGTTGTGCGAAGGCAAATTCAAGATTGTTATCTCCAACGATTTTATTGAACACGCTCTTTCTTGGCACGAGATAGGCGGTGTGATCGGATACGAATGGTCGAGCTTGACTGATCTTGATGTAGTTGCGTATCTCCGCCTGCCCACGATCGACTACAGTTAGATCGTTAATCGCTTTTTTAAAGGTTTCCTCGATCGTTCGGCGCACGTCTATTTCCGAAAGATTGCGCACCGTATTTGCGTCTTCAAGATGTACCACCTGTCCAAATACATAGCTACGCACGAACTCTTGCATAAGCGGGAATAGTTGATCAAAACCGCTCACCATGCGCAGTTCCTTCATCACGCCTTGGGTGTAAAAACCAATAGCGTTTCTATAGTCTGGTAAGACATTGTTGTCCAAGCGGATCACATGATCCACTTCGCCGTTCACAATTTTCTTAAACACAATTTCGCGCTGCTCGGCTGCGGAAAACTGCTTGTAGAGCACTGGTTGAAATACAAGATGGTCGAGCCTTATTTCCGAGATATTTTTATATTCGCGAAAGATGCGCGGTGAGAGCACAGGGATCTCGATATCAAGTGCCGCAATATCTTTCTTCGTATTTTGACGATCAACTTCGACGATCACTGGCGCGATCGCACTACTGTCGCGATCCATCCTCCTTGTTTCCAGCTCGACACCCTCGGCTTTAATCGTCTCCACAAAGTCCATAAACGCAGGCGTGCCGATGACGCTTACCTGTTCCGGCACATGCGTTCCGAAATACATAAGACGCAAGCCGCGACCGAGCGTCTGTTCTGGCAAGATATTGCTTTTGGACACATATGCACGTAGTCCCACGATCGTCGTCACGTTTCGCACATCCCATCCTTCTTTGAGCATCAACACAGAAACGATGGCCTTATACGGGCTATCCATGCGATCTATTTCGTTGGATAGCTTGCGCAGCCGCCCAAGCTCATCCTTGTCTTTTTTTCCTTCTGCGACATCACCAGACTTATTGGTGTGGATCGTGAGCACCTTGCCGAGCTCAGGATATTGATCCTCGAGGAATTTTGCGACCGCATCGCAATTCGTGGTGTCATCGGTCATGACAAACAGAATAGCCTTTTTCCCAGCCTTCACATGTTCAACGTAGGTCTTTTTCCATTCCAGAAAACCAAGATCGAGAAAGTCTTTGAAGCGTTCAACAAAATTACTGCTCTCCGTCTCATGGAGTTTTGCGCGACTGACCTGATCTGGCAGCACGGGATGTTTCACGACGCCTTGCTGGATCGCCTCGACGAGCGGATAGTCGCAAACGGTCTGGATGAAAATTTCTCCGCGCTCCTTTTTTGGTGTTGCCGTCAAATCAATCTGAAGCGAAAGCTCCTTGCCATTCATTCTCATGCGGTTCGCGATGTCCTCGATAGACTTGAACCACGCCATCTTCGGATCGTGAATATGATGCGCTTCATCGTTCAAGATCATGAGTTCATCAACTTCGCGCACGATGTCAGATAGGTTCACCCCGGAGTCCGTCGTCTTCGTCACGGGGCGATGTCCGAGAAAATAGTCCGTGGTATTTTCATCGTCGGCATTCGCTGTTTTTGCATCCTCGTCATAGACGCGATGGATGTTTGTGAGAAAAATGTTTCCCTTGGATGAAATGCCCG
>CAZDER010000011.1:0-10983 GCA_964504505.1 uncultured Gammaproteobacteria bacterium
CAGGTTTCACCAAAAACCCCATTTTTTCATCTTCGATTAGTTCTGGATTGCCGCCGATACGACTAGCCAGACACGGCAAGCCATCAGCCATAGCTTCTAACAGTGCGAGCGAGGCGTTTTCGTACCAGATCGAAGGCAAAATGACTGCCTCGGCACGAGCGCGTAAAGCGGCGAGAGCGGCTGGGATTTGAAAACCGACAAATTCGATATGCGTAGCACCGCGTGAACGCACCAAAGATTTGAGACGTTCTTCTTCTGGACCACGCCCAGCGATCTTGATCGGCAGTTCTGGCAACTGAACAGCCGCCTCCAAAAACGAGGCTAGACCTTTTTCGACCGCCAAACGACCAGCATACATTAGATAGCCGCCGCCACGTCCAACTGGTGCCGCTGGTAGCTCGACTGGATTGGGTAGATAACGCAACTTGCCTGGCGGCTCGCCCCAATCCTGCATCTTTTCCAACAAAAAATGCGACGGACACACAAACACGCGCACCGTGCGCTCATAGGTTTGACGCGCTTTAGTCATGCCCATCTCGAGAGCCGCGAGCACATTTGGCACCAAACCAGACGCCAGACAACGATGCTTCACCGCCTCCAAATACTTGCCTCCCTTGCATCGCTCACAGACCAAGCCTTCAGTGAACATCCGATAGTTTGGACAAGCCAGCTTGTAATCATGCAGCGTTTGCACGCACGGAAGTTTGGCAGCACGAATAGGCGCGAGAATTGACGAAGATAAATGGTGATAAATATTGTGCAGATGCACCACATCTGGACGAAGATCATGGATCGCTAGCCCCATCGCCCTACCAGCCTCACGATTCCACAAAAACCGCGCTGCCTTGTGCGAATCTGCCATAAAACCGTGAGAACGACTAAGTTCTAGACGCGTCACAAAACGCGCCGCATCGGATGAGGGTAGATTTTTGGGATCAGCCGTCGAAAACGCGTGCACCTCGTGACCAGCCGCTCGCTCTGCCTCCATCAACCGATGCATATACACCTCGGCTCCGCCATGGAGGTCAAAAAACTTATTTACATGAAGGATGCGCATACACAACTTTCATTTCCCTAAAGTTTTCTTCCTTGTCTGCGTAGGGAGATAATTATCTTTTGAAATCACTGGTCGTCCCAGTTCTTTTTCCAATTCTTTTCTAGCATTACCTGCTATTTTTCCCCCTCTATGCGCGTCATGCTTGAGTTTCGTGGTTCCTAGCGACTCTTCTCGACGATGTATTTCCGTCGTCGAACGTTCCCCTAGCATGGTAAAGATCCGTTCAAAATCGTTCATGTGATCACGTAGATTCTCTCGTTTTAAGCCCTTGAGTTTTTTATACTGTGTCGGCGTTACCCCAAACGTCGCCTTGGAAATCTCGGCAGTCAATATATCATAATCTCGCTGTTCTTGCGCACCTCGTTTTTGCCGCTCATCCGTCAGATCTTCTCGAATCGCAATACCACGCATACGTTTTTCAATCCAACCATCGGGATAGCCTTTGAGTTTGTAAAGCATGCGCGTGCGCTTGGTTGCAAGTTCTGGATCCTCAATTTCTTTCACCCGTTCATAGCCTACCTTAGCCAACCAACGCTTGAACGGTTCGGCTTTGTGAGAAGGAATCGACTGCACGATACGGAAAATGCCTTCTGTATTCGCACAGTCGGTTTCGCGCATTTTTCCATCTTCAGCTGGTAACTTCAACTGTTCCCAAAATGGGAACGGTTGCGACATGGCTTGATCCCTCTCTTTCATTTTTGCCCAATACGTTTTTGGTTGAGGGCTGTCGGTCAAAGCACCGATACTATCCAAAATAGAAAACCACCATTCTTTCTTATAGAGTGTTTTTCGGATATTCCTCCCTTTAAACAAAGCGATTTTTGTAGATTCCATATTTTTGGAAAAGGATTAAACGATAAGCTTACTATACAGCTCCACATACTCCTTAACCATGCGTTCTATCGAGCAGCGTTTGCGCACGATGGTTTGAGCCTCATGGGCGCGGACTTGGGCTTCTCGTGGCGCGTACATCGTGGTTTGAATAGCCTCTGTCCAAAGTCTAGCATCGGCATTGTTAGGTACAAACATCATCGAATACTCATCAAACAGCTCGCGTAAAGCTGGCAGGTCGCTCGTGATAACCGGGATGCCTGCTGCCGCCGCTTCGAGGACGGCCAATCCCTGCCCTTCTTCACGCGAAGCAAACAAACACGCATCTGCCTCCAGCAAAAATGGCCTGACATCGGCTACTGAACCAGCAAAATGGACACGCGGACGCAGTTTGAGAGTGTGCACCAATGTTTCTAAACGACCACGCTCTACGCCATCGCCAACCACGCACAGAGCCCAAGGCTCGCGAATCGCTGCCAAAGCTTCGATCAACACTTGTACCCGTTTATCTGGCACTAAACGACCAACCACCACGAAACGCTGTAAACGACGTTCGACTGACGTTGGTCGAGAGTTCTCATGACTTTCAACCCCAAGACGAATAACGCTTACATCTCGCGTTCGTTCATATGTAGAAGCAAGATGACGACGAACAGCGTCGGAAACGCACACCACCTGATCGGCAGCGCGCAACGCTCGACCACGCATGACTCCCTTAAGAAAAGACTGATGCTGCACATCATGCACCGTAGCAATCCATGGATGCACGCCTTCCAACCGCGCTGCCAACCCTCCCCACACATCGCCTCCGAGATGAGTGTGCCACACGCTTGGATAATGAGCGCGTAGCTCACGACGCAGAAAACGCAGGGTTTGCCCGCGCTGCCACTGACCAACAGCCGGACCGAGCGCGAGCGGAATATGTGCAGCACGGAACTCATCATCCATCACTCCCCCACCGCCAGCCACCACCACACGTATCCGAAAACCGTGTTCGGGCAAACGCTTAGCTAATTCAAACACCATACGCTCAACGCCACCGCGATCAAGCGTCCACAATACCTGCGTAATTAGAGGATGTGACATGAACAGGACGTTAGGACTGCAAGAAGTTTGGATCGCGACGCACGACATTAGTCTGTAACAGTCGCATCGCCACGCAAGTTAGACCGACAGCCAACCACACTCGAGCAGACCACAGTGAAGTGCTAAAGAGTTGATAGCTCAAAGCACCCACGGCACTGACTATCAGGCACGCAAACCAACGCCATTCGTGCAGAGCTTGATCCAAACGTTGCCATTGTCGATAGATCAAACGACCAAACGACCACACCGTCCAAGTAAAGGCGGCGAGACCAAGTAGCCCAGTTTCAGCGGCAATTTTTTGCCACAGACCATGCGCGTCTTCGGCGGCGCCATACTCGACGGCAAACGCCCAAATATGCGCGAGACGATCAGGAAACGTACCCGCTCCAGCACCTATAAGTGGATTATCACGAAAGATCGACCATGCAATTTCTACGAGCGACGCTCGAGCGGCGGTGGAATCAGCTACCGCTGGCCTGAACGAGAACCACAGCATATAGAGAGCGATTGGTAGGAAAGCTAGACAGATTTGACCTATTAACTTGCGCTGGTTACTGAACCAGTCGCGACCAACTAGGAATACAAGAACGATTATTTGTAACACTGTGACCAACCAGGCCGCTCGCGCAAACGTAAGCAGAGCAATCAACCAAAAAAACACGGCCAAGGCACGATAAGCGATTTTTCGCTGACTACCGCAAGCACGTTCGCCCAAAGCTAAGGCTAAAGGCGCCGCCAAAACCATGAGTTCCGCCAAGGCGTGATGATTGCCGCCTAGAGGGTTAACCCCAAACAACATCAGCGGATGAGCGCGGTATAATCCAAACGCATCGCCGCTAAAGGCGAGTAAAGAGCGCAGACCATCAAGCGCAAACCAGCTGCCGAGCGTCACCAAGACCAGACAGGCTTCGTCCATCCGTCGCCAAGAACGAATGAAGTTGGCTGGCAAAGCCACCGCGGCGAGATATACGAATAGCACGGGGCGCAAAGCGTATTTGACGACCAACCATGGATCAGGCGCGGCATACGAAAAAACGGATATAAGCTGCGCTGCAACAATCGCACCGAAACCTAACCCTAATGGCAGCCAAGGACGAGCCGAAACGCGTGTCGCATGGTCACGCGCCAAAAAAACTCGCAGCGACCAGCCTAACAGCACAACCACCGTGATGAGCTCACCTAGAGTGACTTCAATCGTGGCTCCAAAAGCACGCTCGCCAATTTGGATAGTGCCCGTCGAAATCGGCACGATGATGCCAGACAAAAGTAGACTAGCAAACGCAAGGTTCAAACCGACAAAATGAAAACGCCAGACCAACAAAACAGCCAAAGCTAAACCAAGCATCAAACCAATACTCAATAAAAACCCATTGACCGCCAAAAAAGCGAGAGCGATCAACAATAAAAACAGACCCCAACTAAGGTTGAGCCACGGCAATGGAGCGTGTTCGTCTCGCATTTGCTCCTAGGATACCACGACGAGAGCGTGCAGTCTTTTCTCATCCGCCGATGATCCCCAAATGAGACAGATTGGCTTTTGCGGGTTAATCATTTGCCTTCAGGGAAAAACTTTTAGCCTAAAGATCCGTCGGTGTGACTTGTTATGGTAGTTTCTTTAGGGGTCTTTTTTTCTAACACGAAAATACTGTTTGTTGCGTCCAACGAAAGATGGAGTTCTGATTTCCTAAGAAATTCCATGCCGAGTAACGGGTCGCCAGGTGAAATAGCGATAAGTCCAGAAACATTTTCATCATCGAATCCAATTGAACCCTGACAAAGCAGGTTTAGTTGCCTTGAATTGTCTGCCAAAACGTATTCTGCTGTGCTAAGAAGAATAAGCCCAAGCGGAAGGGCGGTTTGCAACGGTAACGTCAAAAATCCGCTAAAACCAGTGTCTAGCACTACTTCAATCTCTACGGCATTATTCGCAAGGACTCCCCAAACTTTGACCTTTAACGTCGGATTGCCGCCGTCATTAAATGATCCCGTCATACGAATGCTGATGTCGTGAAACCCTTGAGTGCGTAAAGGCACCAGCATAGCCAACGCGCATCAAGTGAAAAATCTTATTTGGGAATTTCCCCTTTGCTTTTAGCAATGCTTCTTCCACCGTTTTTCCTAGGATATACTCACCTGATTCAATCTCTATAGCCAAAAAATCCCCATTATTTGTGGGCTCCACTAATGCCTTTATTTTATCCTCGTACAATTTCTCCCCAATTCTGGCAATTTCACTAGGAGATGCATAGTTACTCATAACATCCTGACTGTATCATGCTCAATCTCAATCTTCAAACCCCTTGCATAACCCTTACTTCCTCATTAAGCCTGTTGCTATATACGCTTCTTGATTCAAAATGGCATATTTCAGACAAAGCCGACGGTCCCTGCCCTTCGCGAGGGGCGGGGTAGTTTAGCCTAAGCTAAGCCAAAAATATTTTACCTAGGGTTGGGCGAAATAGGACGTTTTGGGCTGGAGTGTATATGGCAACAGGCTTATTGAATTGTAGCAGATTTTTCGCAAACAAAAGAGCCGTATCTACGAGACCCCGCCTCTCGCGAGAGGCGGGGTTGTAGATACGGCCGAGGGAACCCGAGGGAACCAAGGTCGAAACCAAGGCTCCCCCGAATCCCAAGTGCTCAAGTGTCAAGTGCCGGGGACTCCCCCCGTATTCTACTTCAAACTGCAATAGATTTTGATATTTGGCTTAGATTAGCGCATGACCATCTTCAAAAGTTTTTTGTGAAACGCTAGAATTAGCCAAAAATAATTTTTCATTGGAGAGAAGTGCATAGTCACGCTTGCTTCATCTGACACCACTAGCTAGAGTCAATCTCGGCATGAGAGATAGCCAAGAGACCTTAGACGGTGGGAAATATAGGGGACACCAGCGCGGACTCCGCGACCTAAAACCCTCAAAGCCCCGTCATGGGGAAGAGAAGATCGAAGTCGCTGGCTACAGCCTCGACACATCGTACTAGCATGATACCCTGTTTGGGGTTCGCTCTTCTCTGGTCCGTCACCCCCACTATCAAGGCCGTTAGGAGTGACCGTGATCACTGTTACACTCTCAATTCAGGCAGGCTACTCTCAATGCCACTGCCGCTTTTTTCTGCGACCTATCGCCCACTGCCTCGGCGGTGCCAAACAGCCGCAGCCCAAAGCCGCTCCTTAAACCCAGTCTTCCTTAAAAACACGGTGCTCAAATCTCGAGTACCGTGTTTCTATTTTCCCTTACTCTTTTTCTCGCGACGTCTCTGACGCTGCTTGCAACTGGCGCGTTGCCTCGGCCGCTACTGCGTTCAAGTTGTGAACATAGTGGTGCTTTGGAAAATCCTCGATGAGGGCGATCTCACGAAAAAAGTTGCACGCTGCTACTTTTTGCGGAATTCCTCCTCGCATATCCAAACGAAAAACGATGTCGACGGTTTCGGGCTTAAGTTTACGCAAAAATGGAACAATCGCCTCTAAAGTTTGACCTGTATCCATATCGTGTTCGCACACCAAGATGCGTTTTGCCTGCGTGATTTTTTCCGTGTTACGACCCATCTTTTTCCACTTTGGACCGCGTTTCCAACCTCTGTGCCACTCTAGATAGCGTGTTTCTTGTCCGAGAAAGTCCAACATGCTCGCTAATGGCACTCCGCTATTCAAAACACCGATCGCAAGATCATATTGACGCTCCTTTAACTCTACCGCCGCATTTACGTATTCTGACGGTGAAGCATACCCGCCTATTGTGACTAAGTCGGCTGGTAAATGATGCTTTTTAGCAAAATCGGCATAAGCTGATTGGATAGGCTGCATACGCGCCTTAACATATCGTTTTTCTTCGAAAAAATGACGTATAGCCCAAGGCTCTCGGTTGATATATTCCTGAAACCGCGCATCTACCATCTGCGGATCCCCATATTCCAAGAGCGCGTCCATTAGATCAACACTCTCAATTTGCCCAGCAGCCAATTCGTGATCGATAACCTGTCGAATAAGATCTACCCGATCTGCCTTACGCAAGATGAGCAGCGGAAGATAAAAGGATTTTTGTTTGAGTTCGGTTTTTATCAACTCCATCCATAATTGATCATATTCCGCGAGTAGGCGGTGTTGCCTCGCCTTTGATGGTGATAAGTCTGTTTGAAGCCGAATAGCACTCCGTACAGCTTGAACGTCATATTTGTCCTGTTCGATCTGATGAAATTGGATGAATCGACTTAGAGCTACTATCAGTTTTTGCTTATGAACTTGTAACTCATGGTCAGACTCTTTCTCTAGCGGAGAAAAACTCGATCGTTCTTTCATACAGTCAGCATACACGATTGGCGTGAGAAACATCAAAGTATTCGAGCCACCCAGATTGACAAACGACGCAAAAAGCTATAAGTAATCCATGTACTTTGCCAACCAGAAAGGTCGTAACATGTCAACGCCGATACTGCTATCGACAGATATTGGATCCGACATCGATGATGCGCTTGCCCTGCTTGCGATCCTGCATCATCCCACCATGGATTTGCGTGGTATCTACACCGTCAACGGCAAAGTTGCCGAACGGGCGATGATCGCTAAACGCTTGGTTGAATGCGCAGCTCGTCCGCTCGAAATTGCCTGCGGTTCATCGGCAGCACGTTCACACATGGCACCATATTCCGTCATGGAAGAAGCGTTGATAGACGATGCCTATCTCGATTACGAGCGTATGCAAACAGAAGACTTGAGCGACCTCTATTATCAACCGCTGTCTCGGCTCGGGATACATACCGATGCCGTAGAACGGATGGCTGTTGCGCTAGAACGCGAGCCTCACATCGTGTTCAGCCTGGCGCCCATGACGGATATTGCCACCCTCCTAGAGCACCATCCACAGGCAGCCAAACAGATTGAACGCCTCTACATCATGGGTTTCCGTCTGAATGGCGAGCTCGAACACAATGTTCGCTTCGATACGAAGGCGGCACACCTCGTCATGCAGTCGGATGTTCCTATCACGATCATCCCAGGCGATCTGTGTCGACGCTACCGCATGCCGCTCAAGCGCGCCGATAATCTGCAGAGTCCCGAAGGTCGATATGTGAGCTCGATGCTTGATGCATTTGTAGGCGCACAAGTCGTTGAACGAAGCGGTCGCGAACAAGGCCTGTTAGAACTCGTAGCTAACGCTCGAATGGCAGTCGATGCAATCGAATTGCGCCAACGCTTGAAGATCGAGGATCGCCAGCGCGTCTTCTTGGCTAATTTCGACATCTATTCCGCCTACTACGAACGAGATTACTTTCTGGCTGATTTCCAACAGCTAATTGCCGATCTCGCCAATCCGCAATATCGCTACCCGTTAGGCAACGCCTTAGCCAGTACGTTAGCCTCGTGTATCATGAGCGATGTGTCCGTGGCCGACGTATACGTGCCATTCTGCCATCTTCAGCCCGAGACACTAAAAACGGCGGCCTGTAACCTCGATTGCGACCTAGCTGGCCGCACCATCATCTACCCAGGCACACGACACACGGTCGTCACCGACCTTGACACTTCTGCCTTCGAACAATTCCTAACCGCGTCTCTCTACTAAGCTCCGTCTCATCTTTATCATCCGCGAGGCGGTTTTTTGTTATTTCCCCTTCGACGCTTGCCAAGCGCTCTCAAACAAAGCGCGAAACACGGTTGTCAGCTCTGGATTATCAATCAGGACACCCATACCGTCGGCGTGGGTGGTGACGATGCACAGCTTTTTGTCTGCCAAGGTTAGCGAGCCACGAAATGGACAACGGGCGTAATCCAAAAAACGCACTTCAAAAGCTTCAGGATTAAAACGCGGAATAGCTACGCCTGGCTTAACCGCGATCAACAATCGTCCGCCGCGCATACGTTCGGTGAGCTTTAGGCGTTCGTCTTCTTTGATAGCCGCCACACGCAAGGCGTCTTCATCGGCAGCGTAAACTTCGCAGATTGCGGCGCGGGTTGCCCACAGTTCCTCACGCGCCGCCTGCAAAGCTTCGGCACCTTCAAAGAAACGTACGCGCGGCGCGGAATCAGCAACATGAAACAAGGCTGATAATTGCGGCAAGGCTTCCAGTATCTTGGCTCGACTCACCTCAACCTGGCGGACGGCTTCGTCAACCAACCTAGCTAAGCGTTCTGGCGGCTCGGCGACAAAACAATGTTTGCCACGCGCCTCGACGGATGAAACTAGCCCATGTTTTTGCAGTGACGATAAAATCAGATACGCCGTGGAACGATTCAACCCCGTTTTATGTGCCAAGACGTTAGGCGTGGCCGAACCAAGCTGTAAAAGTGCTAAATACATGTTCGCCTCTTTGTCAGATAAGCCCGCCGCACCCAAATGTGCTCGTAAAGTATCCAGCATAAATCAACTCCAATCAGTTAACGCTCGCAATGTATGTGTGGCCGTTTGCTCCCAGGTATATTGCCGACTCCACTCAAAGGCACTAGCTAGTCGCGCTGTTCGAGTGGAATCTGGCTCAAGCGCACGCTCCATTTCGGTCGCCAAAGCTGGTACATTGGCTGGATTAAACCACTGGGCGTGTGCTCGACCAGCCACTTCTGGCAGTGAGGCCGTGTCCGAACACAACACCGGACAATGGCACGCCATGGCTTCAACGATGGTGATACCAAAACCTTCGTACCAGGTGGGATGAATGAGTGCAGCAGCCGAAGACAAAAGTGCCACTTTTTCGTCTTCGGTGATATAGCCGACAAAATGGATAGCTGATGCAATCTCGGACGTTTCCGCTAGTTTGAGTAGCTCTTCGTGTCCAAAGCCTGGCGGTCCTGCCAAGATCAGCTCTGCATTAGGTCTGGCCTGCATAAACGCCCGTAAAATAAGCTCGACATTCTTTTTGAGTTCTAATCTGCCAATGTACACAAAAAACGGCTTGCTAATGCCAAACCGCTCGAGCACTGGCCGCGCATCTTCCACCGCAATTTTTCGATAACGATCGTGATTGATGCCTGGATAAATGGCTCTGACTTGATCGCGTGAAGCCTTAAAAGCGTCGATAATCTCCTCGCGCGAAAACTCCGACACGGTAATGATGCGCGAGGCTCGCTTGACGATATCGCGCGTGCTCCACTCGTGATTCCAAAGCTGGATTGGCTTGTAGAGCGCGGGTAAACGTCTAAAACCAACGTCGTGGATCACGACTACGCTGCGTTTAGGAATGATGCGCGGCAAGACATGCGCGGGTACATACAACACATCTGGCGGATGGCGCAGCATCTCAAACGAAAGGCGCGCCTGTGTCCACAGATACGGCAGTGGCCAAGCTAGACGCATCTCATGCCAAGCTGGCGGACAAATTTCGAGCCCATGCGTGAGCGGCGTGTTGCCATACAATAGCCAAGAATACTGATCGGCTTTGGCTAAACGCTTGAGATGCTGAATCAGGTGGTAGCTATACCACTCAACTCCAGTTTTTTGTGGACGATTGGCTCGCGAAGCATCAACACCGATAATCATAACGTTAGCCTACGTCAAAAATCCCCCCGCTTGCAATTGCCACAATTTTTTATACAACCCGCCATCAGTCTGCAATAATTCTTGATGCGTGCCCATGTCAACCACACAACCTTCCTCGAGCACCACAATGCGATCCATCTGCATAACCGTGGACAAACGATGCGCAATCACGATCACGGTTTTATCGCGCATAAGCTGATGAAGAGCATCTTGAATCAAGGCTTCGGAGGCACTGTCTAGACTAGAGGTAGCCTCATCCAGCACCAAAATCGGCGCGTTTTTGAGGATGGCTCGCGCAATCGCCACGCGTTGACGCTCGCCTCCCGACAGTTTTACGCCGCGCTCGCCAACAAAAGTAGCATAACCTTGGTCTAACCCAACGATAAACTCATGGCAATGCGCTTGCTTGGCAGCGATAAATACCTCTTCATCCGTAGCTTCAGGACGTCCATAACGAATGTTGTCGAGCAGTGTGCGATGGAACAAAATCGGCTCTTGCGGCACGAGCGATATCTGTTTATGTAAGCTGTTTTGAGT
>CAZDER010000012.1:0-10653 GCA_964504505.1 uncultured Gammaproteobacteria bacterium
GAGAATCAAGCGAGGTGCGACGGGTGATCTATGAGCAACCACTGCCACAGTGGAACGAACGCGCGGCTATAAACGTGACATCGACTGCAAAATAAAACTTCCCCCAACGCCCGCAAAACATCAGTCGTGATAGAGGTTTTCCTAAAAATGGTAGGAGAGTATCCATGGAGTACCACAGACACGCCGTCGTTGGGAAAATAAAGCACGCAGAGTTTTGCGGAAGTTGAGGGACGTTCGAACACTATCTTAGTCGATCGGATAAGCGCGTCAAGAGTTCAGATTGGCGACGATGCCATGCGAGCAAGACGAGTCCGATAGCGATAGCGACATCAGCTAGATTGAAAGCTGATCGTTCCAACACCAAAATCCAATCGCGTACAAAACCGAACATGATGCGATCATAACCGTTGCCTAAGGCTCCGCCGACGAGTAGTCCAAGTGCGAGAGCGGTGCGGGTATCTTCCAGTAACTCGCGTCTAAAGTTTATCAATAAACCGATCAAGACCGCAGTTGATAAAGTTACGATAAGCCATGTTGGAGCAGGAAGATCAAAAATCAGTCCGTAATTATAGTGACTGATGGTTTGAAGCAGGGGAGCTAGGCGTGTCCAGTACGGTTCATGATCAAACCAGTGTGTTTTGGTCGTCAAATCCAAAATCACGACCGAGCTGGTCGTGAGGCTGACGATAAAAATTGAACGCGTGTGGCGGAGCATGTTGCTTAAAGCTCTTGCGTGAGCGACTTTTTGCACTCGACGCAACTTGAGGAGGTTGGTCGAGCTTCTAGACGCTTGATATCAATATCTTTGCCACAGTACTTGCAACGACCGTAAGTGCCCTTGGTCAGAGCCTCAAGAGCCTTAAGCGTGTCGCGCAGTTCGAGCTTCAAGCGATCGGTGAGCGAGATTTCATCGGCGTATTCGGTTATTTCGGCGGCGTTATCGTCGTCGGAATTGCCACCGGTTTCTGGATACAACACTACTTCACCGCCGAGCGCGGTCAACTCGCTCTCTAAACGAATTTTTTCTTCGCCGAGTAAGGCGGTCATCTTGTCCAAAAAGGCTTGATTCAACTTCATATGGGTTTAAGGATAGTCTAAAAAAGCTAAACAATCAAATCGCTTGCCGAGTACGAATAGGCGTGAGATGATAAATGTGTTTATGACTGCTTGGAAAAAAATCTTGCGCTCGCTCGGTTTCTCGGAAAGCGAAGCCATTGTTTATTTAATCTCGCTCGAAATGGGGCAAGCCTCGGTGCAAGATTTGGCAAAAGCGGCTGGCGTTTCTCGAGTCACGACCTATGCCGTGATCGAGTCGCTGACCGAGCGAGGTTTGATGAGCTCGCTCGAAAAAGGCAAAAAAAAGCTCTTCGTCGCCGAGTCGCCAGAGCGGCTAGTCTCGTTTGTACAGGGTAAGATGAAACGCACCGAAGCTACCCTGCGGGAATTAGAATCTAGCCTTGGTGAACTCAAGCTCCTGCAAAAAGGGGAGAAACCAGTGGTGAAGTTTTTCGAAGGCACGGAAGCGCTGCGTGCGATTGAAGAAGACGTTAGAATGGTAAAACCAAAAGAGACGATTGAGTTTAGCAATTTGGATAGGTTCGAAGCACTAAGTCCGCCATCAGATAGGCAGGAGTTTTTTAAGGATATACGCAAATGGAAACATCGACGACGATCTATCTACATGACAGCGGAGCTAGATTTGGCAGAAAAAGCCAGCCAAGGTCATGAGATTCAAGTGCTTGCACCAGGAAAAAATGATTTTTTTGGTGATATCTACGTTTATGGAAACAAGATTGCGCTTGTTACGCTGCGCGGAAAACTCATCTCTGTTTTGATTGAGAGCGAGGATTTAGCCGAGACGTTTCGAGCGTTGTTTGAGTTGGCTTGGGAGAAGAAAAAGAGGTCATAAAATAAATAGACCCCGCCGCTGTTTTCGATCGTCAGTATCGGAAACGGCGGGGGGTCTGGTTTAGAGGCTGTGACGTTCTCTTCGTAGAGAGAGCGGCTTTTGAAGTTGACTGACGTCTTCAAGCCGTTCTGTCTACCGAGAACTGGTTTAGGTCCGCACGACTTCTTCGATCATGCGTTTAGTGCGGACCTTTTTTCCACGAAAAGCCTCTTAGGAATTTCGTGGAGACTCGTTGCCGCTACTAGCGGCCGCCGATGCCTTCGAAGATCATGGCATCCTCATTTCTGCCGGTTGGCACGGGAGCTGGAACTCGTGTTCATAGCTCTGCGTGTCTTCGGCGTTCCGAAACAAAAGCGCTGTGCCAATGAGACTGTCAGCATGACAATTTCTGCAGAGCGCGCAATCCTGTTCAGACTGCACTTACAAAATAGCATAAAAATAAGTGAAAGTCAAGCTAGGTAGGCGAGTGGAATGGCGAGTAGTATAGGCTGTATAAACTAGAAAATTGCCTAGGATAAGCCAAAAATAGGCAAATAGGTAAATAACGTAAAGCTACCCTTGACAAACATAACGAACTTGTTTATAGTGTCTTTAACGATCTGGAAGAGGCTAACGCCAAAGCCAGTATCGACGGAGGTTTCTTCGATTCGCTTGTCATCGAAGAGAAGATGCCTGACGTTACTACGGAGATCATCCCAGTAAGGTGGGATGATGTTTTTTGCTGTGCAAAAGACTTCCAGCTGAAGCGTTCGCCGGACTTTCTATCTGTATCGGTTGCCAGAGTTGCGTGCGCGCACTCAAAGAAACGACGGACGACGCTTTGGAAACATCAGCTTCTGTGCCTAGTCCCATAATTGCCGTAGCTACCCAATACGTGGTTACGGCCGCCTTCCCTCACGGCAAACCGTTGTCGTTAGAGAAGGCGGTTGCCCTTTCACATTCCAAGGCGCGGGGAGTCCTCCGGCTCCCCATGCTTCGCCTGCCGTCGATCACCATCGAACGCAAGCGAAGCGTAAATCCTTGCGTGTCAAGTCCGCATTTTATGGCTTAACTTAGCCATAAAACAGGCATAAATGAGCTGTTCTACGTTCCCTTTGGTGTCTGAATGTACGCCAAAGGGAACGCGGGACAATTTTGTCCAGGCACCATACTCAAAAGGAGCAAGACGACCATGGTTTTTGTAGCAGTGTTGTCGACAACGGTTCTTCCGCTCGACGGGACATACACCGTCACCACCCTCAAAGGAGAAGTGCGCGAGGCTGCTTTGCAAGCACTCGTGGGTACGCCCCACTACGTCGGACACCCTGACACCAAGGCGATCGTGGAGGCGATGGGTGCAACGCCCGCGCCGACCAAGTTGTTCAAGGGATTGAAGGTGGGCGAGGTGGCCGTGTGCTTCCCCATCAAGCAGGGCCTTTCGACCCGTGCCTCGGAAGGGTTTACGACCCACCAGGCGATTGAGGAGATCGGGACCCTCGACGTCAGGGTTTTGGCGCGTATCGAGTGACGTAAGGGTCTGGCTGGTCGAGGCAGCCAAGACCTTAAAGAAAAGCCAATCGAGGTGCAAACCCTCGCTCATGGATGCATACATGAGAAAGCGGGTAAGAAACATGCCCGCAGCTTTTCACTCTCTCTCGTGCGCACGAGAGTTGCGCACGAGAGTAGGGAACTACACGTAAGTCGCGTGTAGCCTCGCTTCTGTCTCTAGAGAGGTACGGAAATGCAACTTCCGTCCTCTCGCTACCGTTCTAGACGGCAACAACCGCGGGAGATGCGACGGCTCCTTTCAACATTCCGTCGCCAGCTTTACTCTACTGGGAAGAACGTGACTGCAAATCCGTTCTTCCCTCCTTAACACAAGCTTGAATCAAGCGATTGAGGTTTCTGTTGAGGCAATGAAAGCGTATTGATCAACGTAAATCGTGATACTCAAATCCTTGCGTGTCAAGTCCGCATTTTATGGCTTAACTTAGCCATAAAACAGGCATAAATGAGCTGTTCTACGTTCCCTTTGGTGTCTGAATGTACGCCAAAGGGAACGTGGGACAATTTCGTCCAAGTGCTAAATAGGAAGGAAGGTCACCATGTGGTGTGTACACGTCTTGTTTCATACAGGTGGAGGCACGTCATGCCTGTCAGAAAATCAGGCGACTGCCATAGCCGAAGCAGCGGCCTTGGTAGCGAAGAAAAAAGGCTGCTGGGTTTGGGCGTCACCTCCGTACGCGGTGCAGCTATCGGAGAAATACAGCGAAGGCGGAAAGTATCCTGTCTATAATACGACCATGCCGCCAGATGTGCAGGCTGTCACAGATGCCTTTATGGCGAGCATGAAGAAGTCTTGGCACAAAAGCAAAACAGAAGAAAAGGATTTTGGGGATATGTAAAACAAGGGGCTACCCGCGCCGACTTCCGTTCTGGAATGTCGGCAGGCCTTATCAGCTGATGATGTTGATCGTCGTCTGATACTGGTCATGATACGCGAGGAGGTTTTTATAAAAAAACTACGTTTTTTACGCTAAGATAAGCCGCGAAACGCGGACTTGACACCAAAAAAAGAACAACAAGAAAAGCCGTTCGTGGAGAGTCTGCTCGAGAACGAGGAGAACCATGAACGGCTTTTTGTTTGGGCGTTTGATCTAGGATCGTTCGCGGGGAAGCTCGCAAACAATACTTGATACACGTGCCAGACAATATAAGGGCTGCTCCGTCGAAACCATCCCGCCGCGGACGCCACGGTGCATGGTACATTAAAAACGACCAACGCGGATGTGGCCCGCTTGCCTGTTTTGACTTTGTTTTGTTGTCTGGTATCCGTGAAAATCGTTGGACGATAAAAACATCATCAGCCGATTTTCACGGATACGTAAGTGCAACGGGAAAGTGAACGGATTGATCGGCCTCCGTCAGAGACAGGAGCCGATCTTTCTTGGGCAGCTGAAAGGTGCGAAGAGGTATTCATCCCACAATTTATGGGATACCGAGATAGATTCTTCCATCAGACGCGGTTGCATCAGATCGACGAATATATCTAGCAGAGTGAGGTTGGAGTTGCCTTCCTCAATAAAGAACGACGAACAAAGAATAGACACCGCAGAAAAAGAACGAAGAGCTGAAAAATCACTGATCACAGTGATCGCGATGAAAGAGAAGTCATTCATCACATTATAAAGTATACAGTGTTTTTAAGTCTCGATCAAACGTGGGCTGTGGATATCTACAGAATACGTAGCAATGGAATGGCGTAAATGATCTTTTCCACAAGGGGAAAAGGTGTTTATTCTTCACACAGGACTAGCGTGCCATCGTGGGCTGCACCAAGTTGCCAACTTTTTAACAGTGCAGCATCAAAGACCAAACCGATGCTTTGCGCTAATTTTTGTAGGGCATTAGCTGAAAGGCGACCCATGATAGCGACGTTGTTGCAAGCAAGTGGAACAGACGGCAATAGTTCGGTGCTGCTGCCGTAGCGAATTTCACGTTCGTGAATAAGTAAGGTGTCGTGATGATTGATGTGAACTGGTTGGGTCATGTTGCCACTCGCACGAGTAAGCTCGGTTGCTAAGGTGCCGTCAGCTAACTGGAACACGTGTTTAGCGGTTATGCCGAAACCAGCCAAGACGTGCGTGATTTGAAGGGGTGAGAGCGATTCTACATGGACAAGTTGCACAGTTTCAGAGGTGGTTGGTTGGCGAAAATTGACGTGCAGTTCTTTAAGTGATGGAAAGCGCGCGAAGCCAGGCACGGGCAGCCCAGCTAAAAGTTCATCACGAGCCGTATCTTCCAATGAAGAGATGTCTAAACTGATGTCGGCCAAGCGTGGTGTAAAAGCGGGTGCAGACTGTTTAAAGCGGAGCGAGGTGTGCACGATGCGATCATGATAGGTGAAAGTGACTAACGAGGAAGACGCGGAGAATGAGTCGAGTGCGATTTCGCCGCGGGCAGTTTGTCGCGGCGCGCGCAACCAACGTAGTAGCGTTTGACCATAGGTTACTTGTGCGAGTGGCTGAACTGGCGTCTGATCATACGCAATGCGCGCGAGACCTGCCGCAGCGTTTGGTAGACCTGGCATGGAACGGAAGCGTGGGACTAGCGCGAACCATTCCCAACCGTTAGAGCCAAGTCCAGCACCCAATAGCACTGGCCAGTTTGACGAACCCGACAAGGCTGCTTGCCAAACGGCGGGCAGGGTTTGACGCACGGCGGGTGGGAGGGCTGTCTGCGCGAGGTTTGGTCGCGTCACGATTAGGATTGTTTTAGCAGTCACAGGTAAGCCTTGGTTTAGACCAAGACCGATCATCCAACCACCAAGTAAGAGAATTACGATGATGAAGATGGCTAGCCAGATTCGTCGTGATCGGTTCTCGAAGAGTTGTCCGTACAACGCGTAAGGAGGGTTTTTTAGAGGTTCGAGCGTGGTCAGAAGGGGATCCATGTGAGAAAATAGTGACCACTTTTATTTGATATAAGCCAGCGGATTTTGGCGTTTACCGTTACGGTAGACTTCAAAATGCAGGTGCGTACCAGTCGAGCGGCCAGTGGTTCCGACCATGGCGATAGTTTGACCTTTGTTGACATGATCGCCAACTGCTACAAACATTTTTGAGGTATGACCATAACGGGTTTTATAGCCAGTGCCATGATCGATCATGACTTGTAAACCGTAACCGCTATTGTTCCAACCAGCCGTTTCGACGATGCCATCGGCGGCAGCATAAACGGGGTCGGTGTAGTCGCCGTCTAAGTCGATACCAGTGTGACGCCAGCCATAATATTGAGTGATTATGTGTTGAACCGTGGGCCAGAGCAGTTTGGTGGCTGGTGCATTGTCGATGGCAGCATCGGCAGGTTTAGTGCGCCCGTCGCCATGAGTGTCAATCAGCTCTTGATACTGGTCATATGATTTATGCGAGATGGTGGTCCTAGGCACATTGGGGCGGATGGTAGTGGTGGAGCGTGGAGTTATGACGGCGATCGGGATGCCGTCAGGAATCACGATTTCCGTGCCGATTGTGAGCGTGCGTGCCTCAAGCTGATTGGCGGTGGCAATTTTATCGACATCGGCTTGGTAGAGCTTGGCTAGCTTGCCGAGTGTATCACCTTTTTTCACGGTGTGCAGTATGCCAGACACGGGTGGAATCTTGAGTGTGTCGCCGGGCTTAATCGCGGCGCGTTTGCTTAAATGATTGGCTGTGATGATGGTGCCAACATCGACGCCAAAACGGTGTGCGATAGTGCCGACTAAATCGCCGGCTTGAACAATGTAAAGTTCGGTTTTAGTGCGTTCAACTACGCTGTCCTCGGGGGGTTCGGTCTTAGCTATGGGCGCGGTACCTGGCTGTTCGGCGATGCTGCCGGGCACGGTTAGATCAGCTAGTGCCTCGGGTTCATAGTCGAAATCTATATCAGGTATCGCTTGAATAGTCTCGGGTCCAAGGTAGCTTATATGTTTAGCTCTGGCTGTAGTCGGGACGTCTTCCTGGACAACGGTATCTTGACCTTGACCGACCAAGGCATACAGGATGCTGCCATGCCCTGGATCGGCAGCGGTAGCATCTTGCGGATTAAGCTGGAAACCAAGCGTCAAAATGGCAATCAGGATCAAGACCGCATGCAAGGTGTAGGCGTGAGTGAAGATTAGAAAAAAAACTCCACGCGTTGACGCCAGCGTTCCGGCGATGCGTAACTTGGTTAAAACAAACAATTTGTAGGTTGGTAAAATTAAACACCACATCAAAAAACCAGCCAGCGGTCGCCATACGGGTGCAAGCCAAGACCAAGTGTTTTGCAAAAACTGTCCACACACTTGCACTGCGCGTAGACCTGTCATGAGCAACCTGGTCACGTAGACCTTAAAAGAGGTAGGAATAACTTAGAAAGTTTAGCGTTTTTAGCTGATATCGTCAATCGCAAAAGGTGGTTTTTTAGCTATATCAAGCTTGTTCTTGCTGGCGATATTGGAGAGCTTCCGCTACATAGGCGGTGTCGATTGTGGTTACGCCGACCAAATCAGCGATCGTCTGGGCGACTTTGATAGTTCGAAAATAGGCGCGGGCAGATAAACGATGGCGTTCGGTGGCATGACGCAGCAAGTTTTTAGCTTCGGAGCTCATGGCGAGCAGTGTGCGGACTTGGTGGCTGCCGAGCTCGCTATTGGCAGTGAGTCCTAACCCTCGGTAGCGTTCGGTTTGACGAGCGCGAGCCGCCTCGACGCGGGTGCGAACCGCGGCACTGGTCTCGGCATCTTCGCTATTGGCTAACTCATTGGGTTTGACTTTGGGCACTTCTAGAAACAAATCGATGCGATCGAGGAGCGGTCCGCTCAAACGTTTACGATATTTGCTGACTTGGAGTGACGTGCAGACGCAGGTGCGCTCACCATCGGTCATAAAACCGCAGGGACATGGGTTGAGCGCACCTAAAAACATCATCCGCGCCGGAAACGATAGGCTGCCTTGCGCGCGGCTGACGGTGACGATGCCGTCTTCGAGCGGTTGACGCAGGCTTTCGAGCACGCTGCGTGGAAACTCGAGCATTTCGTCTAGAAAAAGCACGCCGCGATGGGCGAGCGAAATCTCGCCTGGTCGGGGCGTAGTGCCTCCGCCGATCAAAGCCACCATGCTGGCACTGTGATGTGGTGCTCGAAACGGTCGTTCGGTCACGAGATTGAGAGCATTGAGTGTGCCAGCGATAGAATGAATGCGCGTGACCTCGAGTGCTTCATCCAGTGTCATGCTTGGCAAAATTGAAGGAAAACTGCGTGCAAGCAGAGTTTTGCCCGAGCCTGGCGGTCCTTGCATGACCAAGTTGTGGGCACCTGCCGCCGCGATTTCGAGGGCTCGTCTAGCCTGCGCCTGACCGCGAATAGCGGCAAAATCGTGCGCGTATTGCAGCGAGCGAGCGAGCGTTGGCGTTTGCCACGGTTCCTCGGGGAGGGCTGCGCGTCCGATGAAGTGCTCAATAACTTCTCGTAAAGTTTGAGCTCGTCTAATCCGCAGCGAGACACCCATGAGGGCTGCTTCGGCTGCATTCTCGGCGGGTACGATGAGCTCACTCACGCCGGCGCGTTTAGCAAGTGCCGCAACCGCCAGCACGCCGTGCACAGGTCGCAACGCACCATCTAAGCCCAGCTCGCCCGCCACCATGGTGGAAACGGGCAACGCGCAAGGAAGATCGCCTTGGGCTCGCAAAATTGCGAGCGCGATTGACAAATCAAATAAAGTGCCGCTCTTTTTAACGTCAGCTGGTGCTAAGTTAACCGCGACGCGCGTGCGCGGAAAGGCGACGCCGCTTTGTTTGATGGCACTCCGCACCCGTTCGCGCGCCTCTTGCACCGCCGCATCGGGCAAGCCAACCACAATAAAAGCATTGAGCCCGGGCGAGATATCCGCTTCCACTCGGACTGGATGCGCATCCAGTCCCACAATCGACGCCGTCAAAATCACTTCAGACATATACTACCCCGTTCCACTTTTTTAGAATGTTGTCAAGGCACGCCTAGTTGGCAACGTGTGATACAATGATACGAGTATGAACTTTTTTGCTCGCACGTTAGGGGCCGTCCTGTTTACAGCAGCGTTGGTTGCGGGCGGGTTCTCGACGCCTGTTTGGGCTGGAACGTGCAGTTTTTCGTGTTTACCTACTAGCGGACCCGCGCCTTCAATGGTCCTTACAATCACCGTGCCAAGTGAGAGCGCGGATGAATGCAGAACCAGCTGTAACCGTGATTGTGCAACATCGAGAATGATATGTAACTACGTATCTATCGCTCAATCCACGCCTTTACCAGCAGAATCTAGTCAAGCGTGTGATCCTGCAAATCCCGATCGTACCTGCGTTACGACCTCATTTGTTGCATCGCGTTGTACTCGAAACCGTTGTGGAAGCGCAAGTGGAGTTTTTTGTTGCGCCCCAGAAGCAGCTGCGGATGCTCCAGCTCGTCCAGGTCGCCAAGGGCGTGCCGGTGCAACCACTCCAGCCACGACTGCAGCACCTACTGCCGATAATTGCGCTTTTAGTGGTGTCCATGATCCGTTTTGCGGTGCGTCTATTTCGGCTATCATCGGTCGCATCGTGAAGTTTATGCTAGGAGCGGCGGGGGCATTGTTTTTAGCGATGTTTGTCTATGGAGGCGCGGTCTGGCTCACGGCTGGCTCATCAGATCGTCAGCAGCAAGCTCAAAAAACTCTACTCAATGCCACGGCAGGTGTGCTGGTTGTTATCGGTTCTTATACCTTGATCGCTTTATTGCTCAACTTTGTGAGCGGATTAGGCGTGTCGCAAACAGCCGTCGCGCCAGTGAGCGAAGGCGCGCCAGTGACGACACCAGACACGACTCCAACTCCATCGCCAACACCTGCACGGTAGTTTTCTCTTCCACATCACAATATGCTATCATGCATTTGTCGGTATGCAAGGACATTTTACATCCCATGCACGGAAAGGAGGTGAGACTCCATGACAGTGCGTATAAAACAGATCGTTTCCATGATCGCCTCGTTAGGATTGATGGCATCGCTCACAACTCCAGTAGTGGTGTTAGCAGCCGATTCATTAACCACCGACGACCTAGGCGTGAGGGAAATTCAAGGGGCGGTTAAGCTTGGCAGCGGTGACATCCGTACCACCGCGGCACGTATTATCAATGTAGCCTTGGGATTTTTAGGAATTATCGCAGTCGTAATCGTGTTGATTGGTGGATTCCAATACATGATCTCTGGCGGTGATGAAACCAAAACAGCTGATGC